>DASRHX010000475.1:0-2802 GCA_035650295.1 Bryobacteraceae bacterium
GCCGTAGTCGGCAAGGGACCCCGACAGGGCGCCGAAGCCGGCGCCGGCCAGTCCTCCTGCTGCCATTCCGGCGAGCGGATTGAGCAACAGCAACCCTGCCAGCGCCCCGATCAGCATTCCGGTGCTGGCACCGCTCGCAGCCCCAAATGTGGTCAGGTTCACCGCCTGCTTGAGCTGGACCTTGCCAGCGTCGGTGCGAACGACGACACAGGCATCCTCCAGATCGATTAAATACTCCTCCTGCAGACTGCGCAGCTTGGTCAAGACTTCATCAGCCGTCCCGACGCCATCAAAATCGAGAACCACCAGATCGCTCATGGCGCTCACCTTTCCAATCTGCACCTTTGTCGGCGATCACGGTAAGGTGGGCCCGATTTGGGCGTTATCCAGGAAAACCTGCCAAAATAGCCGGGAGAGACCTGAGGCATTGATACTCGCCGTGCCCGACAGTCTGTGGGAGCGCACGTTTGTTAGGATAGACCAACCGTACGGAAGTCGCCGCGGACCGGTGAGTTTTGGCTCCTCGCAGACGTTGTGATTTTCAGGTTGCCGGCGCGCTACCTCCGGGTTTCGCCCGATACCCTTCGCAGCCCGAAGGTTCGATTCTTCTCGCATCTCGTTCGAAGGGTGGCGCATGAACCTGACAACATTGATTGTGCAGCTCACTGGCGGTGCGCTAGGCGGCTACGCTGCTGGAACGTCTCAAAGGAAATGAACTTGGGCGCAATCGGCAACGCAATCGTCGGAGCACTAGATGGGGCGATCTTTCTTACGCTGCTCGGGTTGAGCGGCACCGTACAAATCGTCTCAGCCTTAGTAGCAGGCGGACTGAGTGGTGGGCTCGCTACGCTTCTCATTGGATTTCTAAAATCAAAGATATCTGCCTAAGTTGTTTGCTTCCGTGCTTGTACAGCGCATTGGAGGTTTCAGCGCACGGATGGAGGAACTTTACAAGCGCGCGCCGACCTTCAAGGCGGCGTCAATCGTGACGGCCGACTCCACGTTGGGACCAAAATGGGATACGGCATGAAAGCGGAACGAGCCATCACGGCAAAGACGAAGATCGCGATAGCCTGCCAGGGAGGCGGGAGTCAGACTGCGTTTACAGCTGGCGCGCTGAAGGCGCTTTGCGAAGCGCGGATCCCCGAGCAATTTGAGATCGTCAGCATGAGCGGCACGTCTGGAGGGGCCGTCTGCGCGGTGCTCGTGTGGTACGCACTCGAGCGCGGCGAGCATCCGCCGTGGCGACGGTTGGTCGATTTTTGGGAGGACAATTCGGCGAAGGGATGGGCGGAGATCGCCTTCAACCAACTCCTCGTCGAATCGGTCCGGATGATCAACAGCGGTCTGCTGCCTGCGTTCCAGCTGAGCCCCGCCTCGGCGGCGGCGCAGTCGTTCATGCAGTTTGCGACGATGGGGCTGCGTGAACACTTCACGAGCTTCCAAACACTGCTCGAGGCGCATGTCGACTTTGCCGAAATCGCGTCCTGGGGGCCGTGCGAAAAGCGACCCATCCTGATGGTTGGCGCTGCCAACGTCACCACGGGCAGGCTGACCAAGTTCATCTCGAACCGGGAGCCTATCCGCGTGGAGCATGTGCTCGCCTCCTGCGCGGTACCGACTATCTTTCCCGCCGTGCAAATCGGTGAGGACGTCTTTTGGGATGGTCTGTTCTCCGACAATCCGCCGGTGCAGGAGCTCATCCGGCCGAGCGGCGTCGGAGCGGAAAACGTGCCCGAGGAGATCTGGCTAATCAAGATCAATCCGACCCGGCGTGAGGCGGTGCCCGCGCGCATCGATGATATCATCGACCGCCGCAATCAGCTCGAGGGCAACATCTCCCTTTTCCAGCAGCTGCGCCACATTGAGATGCTCAATGACATGCTGTTGTCCCATGCGTTCCGACCCGAGTTCCTCGACCAGTTCGACATCAAGATGCCCGTGCGTATTCCGAAATCATTTTCGTCTTCACCCGACAAACCCTACTACATCCCCTGCATTGAAATGTCGGACGAGCTGCAGAAGACGCTCGACTACGAGAGCAAGATTGATCGCTCCGCCACGCATATCGATAATCTCATCATCCAGGGCGAGCATTGTGCACGGGCGTTCCTGCGCGAACGGGCGAGAGTGGTCGCCGGCTGACCTGTCCGAGGACTGGTACAGCGGCGTGCTCTGCAGCTTTCTGGTACTCCAAGAAAGCTGCTGCTGTGTCGCTGCTCGCTATCGAGAGCCATGGTTCAGAAGCGCGCGTCCTTGCTGGTTGCCGGGTCTGGCACGCGTCGTAGAGCGCTGCATGCAGGTCCGCCTGAAACGAATCGACGCCATGGTTGGCAGGATCGAAGGGCTCGCTGGCGGTCACTACCGGAATGACGAGAACCCGATACTCGCCGGCATTCGGCCCAACTTCCGAACCGCGAGCTCCGAGTGGTGCCGGGCTTTCGGTGAATACGGTAACAGTCGGCTGCGCCCCTGCTGTGGGCGCAAACGGCAAAACGCCGAACACCAACGAAATCACGGCTAGCCGTAGAGAAGACGCCCCGAGGAACATGCCAACTCCAATCGAATTGGCGAGGACATTGCACAAATCCAATGCCCTGGCGCTTTCAAACGCAAGCGTTCCCGCAACGGAAGACTACGCGATTGGGGCAAGGCAATCCACTAGTACCCGGAGTCACAATTCACTGATACGGCGTCCTTTGACGCGGCGCTGGTGGACCTGGGACTTGGTCCAGGCGAATGGCTCGGCGCCCTCGTTGTAGGTCTCGATGAAGGCATCGATGTGCTGCCTGAGTTGATCGA
>DASRHX010000476.1:0-2629 GCA_035650295.1 Bryobacteraceae bacterium
GACGGCGGCCAGGTTGCCCGCGATCAGCACGGTGAAGCAAGCGATGGTGAGAGCCGATACCAGCAGTTCCGTCCGCCTGTCATAGCGGCGGTAGAAGAACTCCGGAAGGGTGGTCAGGTTCATGCGATTGAGCGGAGCCGCCAGGAATCTGCCGACGACGAGAAGGCTCACCGCCAGCCCGATCGGGATCATCAGTCCCGTCCAGATGCCGCTCGAATAGGTGAGCGAAGAGTTACCAAGCGTGGCGTTTCCATCCACAGCCTGCGCGACTAGCGCTGTGCCGACGACAAAAAACGGCATCGCCTTTCCGCAAACAGTGAAGTTATGGCTAGAGCCTCGGACCTTTGTGTAGGTATAGAGCCCGATCGCCAGTGAGATCGCCATGAAGACGACCACCGGCCAGAACATGACCGTCATCGAAAACCTCGGAATTGTTTGGTTTTGATGCGCTCGCGTGGGCGCGCGTTGTGACGGGCAGACGGGCGAGGCGGCTCGGCCTCGAAATCATTCTAACGCGCTTCGCCGCCGTCCCCGCACGGAAATTGTTATCCAGGTCATCAAATTATTCTTCTGGACGCGATCCGGACGATGGGCGATAGTAGGCCCATGGGCCACATTGCCGTTCAGCGCCGCGCTCTCATTTCGCGCCGCGTCGTGCTCCGCATCACGGCCATGGATGTTTGCTGCGGCCCGCCCATCCTCTAAGCCCCCTTTGCCATCTTGACTTTGGCTTTTGGCCGGAAGGAGGTCACTCCCCATGGGAGAAGTGTTGTTCGAAGAAGCGGTGCCCGGCGGTGCCACTTGGTCGCATGTGGTCAAACGAGGTACGGCGCTGCGTTTAACTGACGTGAATGGCGGAGCAAACGCCGGCGCAATTTTCTACAACGCTGCAAATTTCTCCGAGCGTTTCAATTTGCCTGACACGCTGAAGGCTCAGCACATCGCGCGATTGACGGAGGGCTTCGTCCTCTATAGCGACATGGGCCGCATCCTTTGCTCTGTCACGCGCGACACGCTTGGCTGGCACGACCCGCTGGGCGGCTGTGCGAACCGCGCCCTGGTAGCGGAGAAGTACGGAGAAGGGAACTATCAGACACTCCATAACGGCTGCTACAAGGACGCTCTCACGTCCTTCCTTCTAGAGATCGCCAAGTATGGAATGTCTCCGCGCGACATGTGCGCCGTGGTGAACTTCTTCAGCAAGGTGGCGGTGGATGAAGCCGGTGCGATGAGCTTTGTCTCCGGCCACTCGAAGGCTGGAAGCGCGGTCGAGCTTCGAGCGGAGATGAACACGCTGGTGGTGGTCAACACGTGCCAGCACCCGCTCGATCCCAATCCGGTCTATGACCCGAAACCGGTTCGGCTGGCGGTAGTCAAGGCGGCGCCCGCGGCGTATGACGATCCCTGCCGGTTGTCGCGGGCGGAGAATGGGCGCGGGTTCACGTTGACCGAAAGGTATTTCCTGTGAGCCCCTTATATGAGACGACGGTGCTTGCCGGCGAGCCTTGGATATACGAAGTGCGAAAGGGCCAATTTCTGCGCATCGTCGATGTGGAGGGCAATCAGGCCGCCGACACCCTCTTCTTTAACGCCCACGACTACGAAGACCGCTACAGCGCGCAGGATACGATTCGCGCGCAAGCCAACATCTACCTCACAACCGGAACGCGGCTGATTTCATCCCGCGGAAACACGCTGCTCACGATCGTGGCCGATACCTGTGGGCGGCACGACACGCTTGGTGGCGCATGCGCGATGGAAAGCAACATGGTGCGTTACCAAATCGAGAAGCGCTATATGCACGCCTGCCGTCAGAGCTTCCTGAAGGCGGCGATCGAATGGGACCGAGGATTGGGCAAGCGCGATATCACTCACAACATCAATTTCTTCATGAACGTCCCGGTTACGCCCGACGGCCGCCTCACATTCGAGGACGGCGTTAGCGGGCCAGGCAAATATGTGGAACTGCGCGCCGACATGGATGTGTTAGCGGTGATTTCCAACTGCCCGCAATTGAACAATCCCTGTAACGCCTATCATCCCACTCCGATTCACGTCTCGATCCGGGAAGCTGCCGGCTGATGTTCAAAAAAGTTCTCATCGCGAATCGGGGAGTGATCGCCTGCCGCATTCTTCGCACGCTCCGGGCGATGGGCGTCGGCACGGTGGCCGTTTACTCGGAAGCCGACCGCCATTCGCCGCATGTCACGGCCGCCGGCGAGGCGGTTGCAATTGGACCGTCGCCCGCGGCACAGAGCTATCTGCTGGCCGAGCGCATTCTGGACGCCGCACGCCAGACGGGAGCTGAAGCGATACATCCCGGCTATGGCTTCCTCAGCGAGAATCCGGAGTTTGCGGAAGCTTGTGAAAGAGCTGACATCGCCTTTATCGGGCCCACGCCAGACCAGATGCGTGCCTTTGGGCTGAAGCACACTGCTCGCGAACTCGCCGAACGGTTAGGAGTACCGCTTCTGAAGGGCTCGAACCTACTGCCGTCGATCGAGACGGCTCAGGCCGAGGCTGCCCGCGTGGGCTATCCGGCAATGCTGAAAAGCGTTGCGGGCGGTGGGGGCATCGGCATGCGCGTTTGCGTTTCGGCCGAAGAACTCGCCGAAGCGTACGCCGCTGT
>DASRHX010000477.1:0-4318 GCA_035650295.1 Bryobacteraceae bacterium
CATTTCCGGCATAAGCCCTCCGGCGCATCCGGTGGTATGGTGGTGCCGCAGCGCGGACAATGTCCCCCGTCACTCACAGATTTTAGAATGTCGCGCACCACCTCCCGAATGCAAGTTCGCCTCCTCATGCTGTGGCATCGCGTATGGGTAATCCTGCATCCAAGCGCGCTGCGGCTGAAGAGATGGGGACTGGCGCTCCCGCCAACTCATCAACTTCGAAGAACGACGCATATCATCCTAAACTTTCGGCGAGTTGGCTCTTATGCCAGAATCTCGCCGACGACCTCGCCGTGGACGTCGGTGAGGCGGCGGTCAATGCCGCCGGTGCGGTAGGTGAGTTTGGTGTGGTCGATGCCCATCAGGTGGAGGATGGTGGCGTGGAAATCGTAGCAGTAGGTGACATCTTCGGCGGCTTTGTAGCCGAGGTCGTCGCTGCGGCCGTGGGCGACGCCGGGCTTGATGCCTGCGCCGGCCATCCAGCTTACGAACGTGCCGCCATTATGGTCGCGGCCGACGCCGTTTTGGGCGAACGGTGTGCGGCCGAATTCGGTGGTCCAAACGACTAGCGTGTCTGCAAGCAGACCGCAGGCTTTTAAGTCGCCCAGGAGAGCGGCGATGGGTTGATCGACGCTGGCGGCAATGGGCGGAAGTTCCTTGATGATACTGGCGTGGTTGTCCCAATTTTGCGTGGCGCCTTGCGGGCCGCTCCAGACTTGCACGATGCGTGTGCCGCGCTCGATCAAGCGGCGGGCGAGCAAACAACGGCGGCCGAAATCTTCGGTGACTTTGTTGTCGAGGCCGTACAGACGGCGGGTGAGATCGGTCTCGCGGGAAATATCAAAGGCTTCGGGGGCGCTCAGTTGCATGCGGGCTGCCAGTTCGCCCGCGGCGATGCGGGCTTCGAGGCGAGAGTCGCCGGGATGTTCCGCGGCGTGGCGGCGATTTATCTTTTGCAGGAGGGACATCGTATCGCGGTCAGCGTTACCGGTGGCGAATGAGTGCTTTTTGTCTGCGAATAGATCGGGGACGGGCTGGGGCGCACCACCATTGATGACTGTGCCCTGATGTTTCGCCGGCAGAAACCCGGCGCTGAAGTTTGCGCGCTGGTTGTAGGGCAGGCCGCGGGCGTCCGGGAGCACGACGAATGAGGGCAGGTCCTGCGTGAGACTGCCAAGCGCATAGGAAATCCACGCGCCCATGCATGGGAAACCCGGCAGCAGGAAGCCGGTGTTCATCATGTAACTGCCGGGACCGTGCACGTTCGTCTTGGTGGTCATCGCCATCAGGAACGCGAGCTCGTCCACCCATTTGGCCTGATGCGGAAAGACGGTGCTCACCCAACGGCCGCTCTGCCCATACTGCTTGAACTCGAACGGGCTCTTCATGACGGCGCCGACTTCGCCGGTGAAGCCTTCGGGCTTTTCTTTGGGCCCGAGCATTTGGCCGTGCAGGCGCTCCAGTTCGGGCTTGTAATCGTAAGTATCCATCGGGCTGGCGCCGCCGTTCATGAAAAGTTGGATAATGCGACGCGCTTTAGCCGGATGGTGCAAGCCGCCCATCGGCAGACCGGTTGCCCAACCTTCGCTGACGCAAAATTGCGCCAGCGCCAGGCTGCCGAAGCCTCCGCCGAGCTGGCTCAAGAATTCGCGCCGGGTAAACATAACTAATTCACAAACAGGAACTCATTGCTGTTGAACAACAACCTGCAGACCGCAGGCAACCCGTGCTCGTCCGCCAGTCGCGAAAAATCCGCAAGCTCCTCCTCCGACGGTTCACGCAACCAGACTCGACGAACGGCTTCGCGAACGTTGCCGTTGACATAATTCGCCATGACCTCGGCATGGAATACCACGAACTCGTTGTTCATCAGCGCGAGTGCTTGAAGCGGCGAAGCGGAAAAACTGCGGGCGGGCGCCAGCAAACCCAAATCGGGAAAGTCCAGCGCCTCCATGAACGGATCGGCGATCCCACGCCACACCACGCGATAAATGCTGCGGCGCGCCCCTTCGCGGCTGCTCCAGTCGAACGGCGTATAGTCGAGCACCGGCGTCGCTTGCGGACCCGGGCTTTGCTTGAAGTGCGCCGCGCCCGGCCCGCCCATGGTGCAATCGAGGCGGCCGCTGACGGCCAGCACGGCATCGCGATAGCTCTCGGCGTCGAGCCGTTGACGGTTCATGCGCCAGAGGAGACGATTCTCGGGATCGATTGCCGCTGCGTCTTCGCGGTGCGCCGAAGATTGGCGATACGCCGCGCTTGTCAAAATCAGCCTATGCAATTGTTTCAGCGATCCCTTCGCTTCGTCGCGAAACCAGACGGCGAGCCAATCCAGCAATTCCGGATGCGACGGCACGCTGCCCATCCGTCCAAAATCGCTCGGCGTATCACACAAGCCTTTCCCGAAATGATAATGCCAGACCCGGTTGACGATACTCCGCCACGTGAGTGGATTCTCCGGGTCGGCAATCCAGTCGGCCAGCGCAGCGCGGCGCGCCGATTCGGGCTTCGCTTCAAACCGTCCTTTCAACCAACTCACTGCTGATAAGGTTCCGGGCCCAACTTCCTCCTGCGGTTTATCGAGTTCGCCGCGCTTCAGCACTCGAATCGTTCGCGGCTCAGAATAGGTGATCACGCCGCGCTCATTCTGCGCCATCGCTCCTGCCGCGTAGACTTTGATTTGCGCCGGCAATCGCGCCAATTCGTCAATCGCGCGATTCTTCAGGATCACGCTTGCAATCGCTTCGCGCTGTTCCTTTGTGCGCTCGGTGCGCGGAACTTTCAGCGCGGCTTCCGATATGGCAGGTAGGGCGACCACGGCACTGCTCGGCGCGTCCGTGGCGGAGATTCGAAAGCGGCCAATCACGTGCGCGCTGCCGTGCACTTGCTTCAGCAACACGACCAGCTTTGCGCCAGCCTCGATTTTTAGAGGCTGCTGCAGCTCGAACACGGCATGGTGCGCCTGGCCTTCCGATGGATGAATTCCCCACGCGGTTTTGAGATCGCCGTCAAGAGCGTGCGCGATTGTCCAGGCCTCCTGGTTAAAGTCCGCGGACGCTCGCCGAAGCTTCACTTTGTCTCCGGTAGTGGCGTCGGCTCGAAACACTTGCGCCTCGAATTCGTTCAAGTGCAGATTGCCATTGTCCGCGCGGCCCGGCCCTTCCATGGGGAGGGAATCGTCGGTCAACACTTCAAGGCGAAGCGCCGTTACCTCGCGCAGCTTTGTCGTTCCGGTGACGGTGACCGTGTCTTTGTCGGGCCGCTTTCCGCCGGAGAGAATCGATCCGTCGCCTTGCCGCGTTAGCGTCGCGCCCTCGGATGAGACGAACACCTCGATATCCAACGGCTCCCAATTCGGCGCACTTCCGCGTTGGGATTCCCATTCATCGACGAGCTTCTGGTTCTCGGTTGAGAGCAGATTGTTTCCCGCCAGCAACGACTGCCAGCGCTTGCGCTGTTTCGCGACGGCAGGATCGTGGTCGAAATTCATGTCGCCCTTGCCGACGCCAGCGAATACCGCCTGTAGGCCGTAATAATCCTCTTGGGTGATCGGATCGAATTTGTGGGCATGACAGCGGGCGCAATTTGCCGTCGTGCTCACGAACGCCCCCATCGTCTGCGTCACCAGATCGTCGCGGTCGAGATACTCGAAGCTCTTGGGCGCGGTGCCAGCAGCGCTTGAGTCATAGGGCCCCGCACCGAGGAAGCCCAAGGCCACTGTTAGCGACGGGTTATCGGGATCAAACACATCTGCGGCCAACTGTTCGCGGATGAATCGGTCCCACGGCGTGTCGCGATTCAGGCTTTCAATGACATAGTCGCGATAGCGCCACGCATTGGTGCGCATTACGTCGTGTTCGAATCCATGCGAGTCCGCGAAATGAATCGTATCGAGCCAGTGACGCGCCCAGCGTTCCCCATATCGCGGCGAGGCCAGCAGCCGATCCACCAGCTCTTCGTGGCCGCCGACGTAAGGAGTTGGATCCGGCGGCAACCCGTGAAGATCGAAAGACACACGCCGCGCCAGCGTGCGCTCATCCGCCTCGGGAGACGGCTTCAGTCCTTTCTCCGCCAGCCTGGTTTCAATAAACGCGTCGATTGGATGCCGCCCTGACAGCGGGACTTTAGGCGCTTGCAAGCGCTTCAACGACCACGACTCATGTGCCTCGCGATCATACTGCGCCTCGGCGCTCGCCAGAGTGATCGCCGCAAGCAGAATCAGCGCAATCTGTGAGGTTCCTGCCACAAGTCATAGCCTGACATACGGGCTCCTTCCGTTCAATCCCTCAGCGAGGGTTGACGGCGTATTGCACAACGATCTTAA
>DASRHX010000478.1:0-6947 GCA_035650295.1 Bryobacteraceae bacterium
CTCGATGGACTTCCCGTCTCGGCGCGCTGGCTGGAGCGATTCAAGGTGCTTTCCAAGCTCGAACGCATCTCCCTTCAGGGCTGCAAGCGCGTCGGCGACGATGCCGCTCCGGTGCTCGGTTCCTGGGCCTCACTCAAGGTGATCGACGTGAAAGGGACTTCGCTCACGGACCAGGCCCTGGCGTCCATGCGCCAAGCCAAGCCTGCGGCCGTTGTGCTTTCCGGCGCATGGGAAGGTCCGCGCATTTCCGCCCGCGGCGAGTAGGCATTCCTTTCAAAAGAGAAAAGGCCCGCCGCGAAGCGGGCCCTTATTTTTTGGGGAAGTACTTAAGACTAGGCGAGCACTTGCGTCAGCGTGCGCGTCGCCGTCGGGAATTTGCCGAGCTGCGCGCCCATAACCTCATCGGCCAGCGTCAGGTACAGGTCGCCGATCGTGCCCGTCAACTTCGTGTGCGTTCCCGTTGCCACGCGTCTGGCCGCATGACCCGCGATCAGTAGTGCCATCCCGCTGTTCTTATGCGGATTCGCCTCGGCGTGCTCGTGCGCGTAGACCAGCAGCGTGTTATCGAACACCGTACCGTCGCCTTCCGGAATCGACTTAAGCTTCGCGATCAAGTACGCAAACTCCTCCACGTGCCACTTGCAGATGTCCCGCAGAATCCGCTGTCCTTCCACGCCATCCGCGCCCGGCGCCTTTCCGTCCGCGTGCGTGTAGTCATGGTGCCGCGCCGCTGTAAAGCCAAGCCAAGGGAACCGCGCCAGCCCCTGGCACTTCGTCAGCATGTAGGAAGCCACGCGAGTTTGCCGCGTCGCCAGCGCATTCGCCAGCAGGTCGCTCTGCAGCTTCGCGATCCGAGGCCAGTCCTTCATATCGCCGTCGAATTCGGGTGGGTCTACCTGCTGGTACTCCGGCGGCAGCCCCGCGATTGCGCGCTCCAAGTCCCGTATGCCCGCTAGATGCTCATCCATCCGTACCTGGTCGTCTTTCGGAATGTGCTTCTTCAGCATTGCCGCGTCATTCCGGACCGCGTCCAGAATGCTCCGCTTCCGATTTACCCAACCTTCCTCACGTTCGCCAAACAGCCGGTCGAACAACTTGTGCGGAATCATCTCCGGCGGTAGCGCCCGTTCATACCCCGACCAGCTCATGTTCCGCTGAATGCTCTCGCCGAACGACTCCTGCGACACACCGATCTGCAGCGACCGGAATCGGGACTCGCCGCCGATCTTCGTTGCAATCGCCTGGTCAATCGATCCGCCGCTTGCTCCACGCCCGCTGAATGGCGTGCAGGTCATGAGGCCGCTCATCGACTTGTGGTGTCCGTTGCCCGGCCCTGGCATTGCCGCCGCGGAATTGTCCAAGCCGCTGATCACATGGACGTCGCTGCGATGCGGCGCCAGCGGCGCCAGGCACGACGTCATCCGGTAGTCGCGGCCTTCCTCCGACGGTATCCAGAAGCGCTCCGGTATTCCGTTGCCGTTGAACCACAGCACAAACCGCGACTCGATCGGCGCCGTCGCCTTTTTCGCCCCAGCAGGTCCCGCCCCATAAGCGGTCCCTTGCGAGTTGAGCATCGACACCAGGGGCGGTAGACCGACCGCGACGCTCGATCCGGCAGCGGTCAGGCCTTTCAAAATCGTCCGCCGGGACAGCCTAACGCGTTTTGTGATTATTTGCGACATGCACGGCCTCTCCTGAACTCGGAAATTCTCTCGACTTCATCAGCGATACGATCAATTCCTTAAAACGGAACTGCGAGGCACGGAAGTCGTCGAGCACCTTGCGGATTGCCGCGCGGTCCCCCGGCGTCTCCATACGCCCCATAGAATACCGGAAATATTGCTTCACGACGCACTCCTGGCACTGCCGGCTGTCCGCCAGTACCTGCCCCAGTTGTACGGGTGACTTGAAATTGGAATCGGCCACTCCGGCCACATGCCCAGCCGTGTCGATATCCAACTCGATCACCTTGGGCGGCGCCCGCCGGTTCGCGCTACGGTATCCCGGGAAAAACGTCAACTTGAACTTGTCACGGCGCGCTCCGACCGCATCAAACTTCTCGAATCCGTACCCGATTGGATCGATCAGGTTGTGGCAGGTCGCGCAGCTTGGATTAATCACGTGAGCGCTCAGCCGGTCCCGGTTTGTCTGCGGCTTCGCTTCCGTCACCGGCGGAAGATTTGTGTTGACTCCGGGCGGTGGCTCCGCCACGTGCTGGCATAGGAACTGCTCCCTCACAAACAGCCCGCGCGCCGTCGGCGCCGTCTCATCCGGCTTTGCGGTCAACGCCAGAAACAATGTCTGTCCCAGCACACCCGCACGCTCAGAATCGGCCGGAAACGGGACCCGAGCGAACTCCTTCGCCGGGGCGGGCACACCGTAAATCCCCGCCAGGTCGCCGTTGATAAAGCTGTAGTCGGCACGAACAAAATCCATGAAGTTCCGGTCGTTCCATACGAGATCGCCCAGGAATATTCGCGCCTCTTCAGTCATGGCCACCGCCGTTTCGCGTGTGAACTGCGGAAAACGTCGCCGATCCTTACTCGCCGTCAAAATGCGATCGAATCGCAACCACTGCGAAACGAATTCGTCGAGCGCGTCCCGCGCCTTCGTGTGGTCCAGCATCCGCCGTGCCGTTCGCTCCAGCGCTTCCGGCGAGGAAAGCTCACCCTTGGCGGCTGTCTCGAACAACGCCGCGTCCGGCATGCTGTCCCACAGCGTGTAGGAGAGCCGGCTCGCTGTCGCAAACGCCTTCCACTTCGGATTCGCTGTAGCCTCCAACCGGAACAGGAAGTGTGGCGATTGCAGCATCGCCTCTACCGCTATCTGCGCACCCTTGTAGAAGTCCGTTTGCTTGCGCATCAGCGTCTCATAGCGTTGCTGCTCCTCGGCCTCGAGCGGACGCCGGAACGCCTTCAACCCAAACTCGCGGACAAACTTCGTCCGGCACGCCGCCGAGGGCTTGCACGGCACCAATCCGCGAGTGTCTCCGCCTCGGAATGCGTTACGCGCCAAACGCTCCGCGGCTGCGCTATAGGCATCCAGCAGCAGCGGCGAGAGATTCTGCGACTGGTACTGATTCTTGAACCCGTTGACGAAATCCTCGGGTGGGAACTGGTTTGCCGGAAACGTCTGGTCTCCCAGCAGATCTCGAACCGTGTTGTTGTACTGATTGTGTGTCAAGCGCCGCAGGGCCACTTTCGGCACGGGATGTCCGGATCCCGATGCTTCCTCGTCGCGGTATTTCAAAGCCCGCGCTAAGGCCTCGCCAGACAGACTCGCCAGTTTTTTTACCCAGGCCTCCAGTACCGCTTCGTCGGCACTTCCCGGCACAATCCGCACCCCACCCGCATGGGGCATCTTGTTCGTTGGCTTCCGCAGCAATAGCGACTCCTGTGGCCGCTCTTTGTTCACAAGCACGACGAGCGATTCGCCAAACCGCTCAATCTTATCCGGTGTTGCATCCGCCTCCGGAAACTGAAGCCTGGTGACGGACGCTACCCCGTCGGCATTGTGGCACGACCGGCACGCCGCCTTTTCCAGAACCTGGAACGCACCATCGGCGAATGGTCTCTCTTGCGCCCGGATCGCTGGCAAAGCAAAACCAAGAATTGCAAATAATGCGGATGTTCGGCGCACGACCTTATTCTACTGAAGATTTTGGACACGGCGCAAGCCAACTGACTTTCTTTTGGTTGCGAATGATTATCGTCCGGGCCATAATCAAATAGGGGCCCGCCGAGAAGTATCCAGGTGGCGTAGCTACCGTAACCGTGGGTGGCCATCGATCCACCCCGTTGCTGCCCTGAGGACGGTCCTGTATGATGCGAGCGCGTGGTGTTCAAACTGTGAGATTCGGTTCGCGAAAACAGATGGCTGGTGCCTTGTGCCTTGCGTTTGTCATTTTGGAGGCAGTGGCTGTCGTGGCCGCGCCGCCAGGTGACGGTTTTTACGTGGCGAGTCTGCGTCGCCTGACCGAACAGGAATACCGCAACTCCATCGCCGATATCTTCGGCAACGAGATCGAGGTTCGTGGCTCGTTTGAACCGACCAAACGGACGGGAGGTCTGGCGGCCGCTTCGACTGGCTTGCTGTCAGTGACGCCGGTGGGCTTCGAATCTTTCAATAAGATGGCGACTGACATCGCCGCTCAAGTCACCGCCGAAAAATACCGCGCCAAGCTCGCCTGCGCTCCAAAGGACCCTAAGGCGGCTGACGACGCCTGCGCCGGCAAGATCCTGAGTCATTACGGCCTGCTTCTGTTCCGCCGGCCGCTGACCACCGCTGAACTCGAGAACCGGGTCGGCTTGTCGCGTCGCATGACCGAACGGACGAACGATTTCTACGCGGGCCTGCAGTACGGCCTATCCATGCTCCTTCAGTTGCCGGGCTTCGTCTTCCGCACGGAGGTTGCCATCCCTTCCGCCGACGGCAAGAGTGGCACGCTGGACTCCTACAGCCGTGCCACCCGCCTCAGCTTCCTCCTCTGGAACACTACCCCCGACCCGGAACTGTTGCGGGCGGCGGGCAACGGCGAGCTCAACACGAGCGAGGGGCTGGCAAGACAAGTCGACCGGTTGATGGCCTCGCCCCGGCTCGATGTGGGCATGCGTGCCTTCTTCGACGACATGCTACAACTGGACACCTTCGACACCGTGTCCAAAGACAGTCTGCTCTATCCGAAGTGGGGATCGGCGATGGCGACCTCTGCTCGCGAAGAGACCCTGCGCACGGTCATCGGCCTGGCCCTACATGACAACGGGGACATCCGCGACCTGATGACTACGCGCCAGACCTTTATCGATCGCAGACTGTCCATGCTCTACAGCGTTCCCTTTCCGTTCTCGGGAGAATGGGTGAAGCATGAATTTCCAGCAGAATCCGGTCGCGCCGGCATCCTAACCCAAATCAGCATGCTGTCGATGTTCTCCCACCCGGGCCGATCGTCGCCCACCAAACGGGGCGTGGCGCTCATGGAAATCTTTCTTTGCTCGCCCACTCCTGAGCCGCCGAACGACGTCGATTTTGCGGTGGTCAACGATACGAGCGGCCCGATGAAAACCTTGCGCGAGCGGTTGATGGCGCACGCCTCCAACAAGACCTGCGCCGCGTGCCACACGCACACCGATCCAATTGGGCTTTCGCTCGAGGCCTTCGACACCATCGGCGGCTATCGTACGACCGAGAACGGCGTGCCGATCGACACATCGGCTACGATCCAAGGCGAAACCTTCTCGGGAGCCCCGGGGCTCGGCCGGTACATGCACGACAATCCGCGATATCCGGCCTGCATGGCGCGCAGGCTCTATTCGTACAGCCGCGGCTTGAAGAGATCAACTGTCGATGATTTCCCGGAGGCCTACAAGGCGTTCCAGGATTCCGGGTTTCGCCTGCGCGCCTTGCTCAGAAGCATGGCTCTGACCGATTCGTTCTATGCGGTCGGGCCGCCGGGCAACCCAACTTCCGATGAATCAACGGAAGTAGCGACCAACCACTTTACGGAAGTAGCGACTCAATAAAGGACGACCTTATGAAGCTCACTCGCCGGTTTCTTCTCCGCGGTTCCTGCCAGGGCGCCGCCGCTGTCCTAGGCCTGCCGTTCCTCGACTGTTTCCTGAATGGTAAAGGTCAGGCCCAGACCAACGGCCGGCCGTTGCCGATGCGCTTCAATACCTTTTTCTGGGGCTGCGGTCTCACCGCCTCGTTGTGGATTCCCAAAACGGCGGGGAAGGATTGGGAAATGACCGTCCAGTTGAAGCCCCTCGAACCCTACCGCAAGAAATTGAACGTGTTCAGTGGTCTGCGAGTACCACTCGACTCCAAACCCAACGGCCAGCATTGGTCCGGCTTGGCCGCCGCCAACACCGGCATCGCGCCGTTCCGCGGAGGCGAGTTCGAGTCCAAAACGATTGACCAGCAGGTGGCCGAAGTGATCAGTAAGGGTGCTCGCTTCCGGTCGGTGGCTGCTTCCTCCAGCGGCGACCCGAGGCAGAGCTATTCCAGCCTCGGCGGGACCAATTTGCTCCCATCCGAACCCACACCCCTCTCGCTTTACACGCGGCTTTTCGGCCCTGGATTCCAGGATCCCACCAAGGGTGACTGGAAGCCAGATCCACGAATCTTGTTGCAGAAGAGCGTCCTGTCCGCGGTGGCCGAAGATCGTCATCGGATCATGCAGAACCTCGGCGCCAGCGACCGGGCCCGCATGGATCAATACTTCACGTCGGTGCGTCAGACCGAACAGCAGATGGAGGCAGAGCTCCAGCGCCCCAATATCGAAGCGAAGGTTTCGATCCCGGAGGCTCCTTCGGGGGATTTGGCGGTCAACAACGCGTCGCCCAACCTTAGGGTAATTACGCCGCTGATGGCGCGGCTAGGAGCCATCGCGCTCGCCACCGACCAGACTCGCGTCTTCAATCTCAGCGTGTCGTCCCCGCAGAACGCGATGTTCGTGCCGGGCGATCCGCTGGGCTTTCACCAATCCACTCACGAAGAGCCGGTCGATCCCAAGTTGGGCTACCAGCCTCGAGTTCACGAGTACAATGTCGCCTCCATGGAGCTTTTCGCGTCGTTTCTTAAAGAACTGGATGCGATTCAGGAAGGCGACGGCACGCTACTGGACCACAGCGTGGTCATGGCGTTCACCGACCAAAGCTACGCCAGAATCCATTCCGTAGACGGTTTGCCGATTCTGGTTGCCGGTGGCGCCAGCGGCCGCATGAAGACCGGTTATCACATCGCCGCCGACAACAGCCCGGTGTCGCGTGTCGCCTTGACGTTGCAAAAGGCGTTGGGTGTGTCGGTGGACAACTGGGGCAAGGAGTCGTTGCAGGTCAGGACCCCGTACACGGAATTGCTGGCGTAGCGTGATGAAACGTCGCATTGGATTTGGCATCCTCGGGTGTCTCGCGTTCGCGGCTGCACAAGAGCATCCGCATCCGCCGATG
>DASRHX010000479.1:0-6003 GCA_035650295.1 Bryobacteraceae bacterium
ATGCGCATCCGGTTGCGGTTTGAACGCGGCGCACGAGTTCACTATAAGTACGGAAAGAACCGGAGAGTAGCGCTTGCGGCGGCGAGCCTATTGGCGCCGGCGGCGGTGGGAGCGTTTCTACTGGCCGTCTGGCGGCTGGCGGCTGACATGCAGTACGCGGAGAAGTTCGCGATCTCCGGCGGCTTTTTTTCCCACTGGCATGTGTGGTTCGCCATTGCCGCGATTTTGACGCTGATCTGCATCCGGCTAAATCGTTATGGCCGTGGAGGGCCCTTATTTTAACGGCGCGTCCCGTGGAGTGCATCTGATATTCTGAAGACGGGCTCCAGCCTTATGTCCCACGGCCCTCGCGCAGTTTTTCAAGGATATTCCCGATCGGGTGTAATGCCGCCCGGCGTGAAATGGCTGCTGATCTCCAATACAGTCCTTTTCCTCCTATACTTCTTCGCGGTGCGCGCCGGGTTCAGTTCGGCGTTCTTCCACTTCGGACTGGTTCCCCACGCGGTGACCCACCTGCTCGCCGTTTGGCAGTTGTTTACCTACATGTTCTTGCACGATCCGTATGGGGTAACCCACATCCTGCTGAACATGCTCATGCTGTGGATGTTCGGTTCAACCCTGGAGAATACATGGGGAACGAAGCGGTTTCTGCAGTACTACTTCCTTTGCGGCGTGGGTGCGGCCGTCTGCGTCGTGCTGCTGGCGACCTTGTTCGGCAATGCCGAGTCACGCACGATCGGAGCTTCCGGCGCCATTTTCGGGCTGCTCCTGGCCTTCGGAGTTCTCTTCCCCGACGCTCCGATGCTGTTCATGTTCATCTTCCCGATGAAGGCCAAGTACTGTGTGATGATCTACGGCGCGATCGAATTCCTGTTCACCTTGGGCTCGACAGGCGACGGCGTGAGCCATATTGCGCACCTTGGGGGGATGGCCTTTGGTTACTTCTACCTTCGATCCAATGCTTTTAAGCTCAAGCGGATAAATTTGACGGGATCGCTACATCAGCGCTACCGCGACTGGAAGCTTCAGCGGGCGAAGAAAAAATTCCAGGTATACCTGCGCAAGCACGGCTCCGGCCCGGGGCAGGACATTCACTAAGGCCACTGCGTCGTAGCCGCCAATAGAAACCTGAACCGGGCGGTTGGCGTCCAAAGCTCTAGCTGGAATTGTCATTTGGTATAGTCTGCACAGAGGAATTTCCATGCGACTGGGAACACGGCAAGCATTTTTGATCGCGGTTTTGATGGCGGTCCCGGTGGCGTTGATGACGCTGCCTAACCTGGGCGCGCAGCAAGGGCCGAAGAGCACGTCATCGGAAACGGTCGCGCGCCCGCGTAAGAAGGGCGATCCGGCCGAAGCGAAGGCCGAGCCTGCGGGCGACAAGATCGAATCGGTCTTCAAGAAAAAGGGCGAAGCGCTGCCCGAAGGGTTGGCCACATTTAAGAGCGATGTGACTCGGGTTCAGGTGGACGTGGCGGTGCTGGACAATAAAGGAAGATTCATTCCGAATATTCCGGCTGGGAATTTCCGCATCCTGGAAGACGGCGTTCCACAACAGATTGCCAGCTTCAATATCGGGGAAGCGCCGCTGACGGTGGCACTGGTTATCGAATTCTCGAATTTGTACCAGCAATACTGGACCGAGTCGTGGTACCAAACATTGACGGCTGCGTATGGTTTCCTGGAGACGCTTAAGCCGGAGGACTACGTCGCAGTGGTGGCCTATGATTTGCGGCCCGAGATTCTGTCGGACTTCTCCACGGAAAAGCGCGCCGCCCACGAAGCGATGCAGCGGCTTCGCATTGCTGCCTATTCGGAATCGAATCTGTACGACGCAGTAGTGGATACGGCCGACCGCATGTCGGAGATCGAAGGGCGCAAAGCGATCGTACTGATCGCCAGCGGAGTGGATACGTTCTCGAAGTTAACGTTTGATAAGACACGGCGCGCGCTGCAAACCGCGGGCGTTCCGATCTATGCGGTTGGTTTGATGCAAGCGCTGCGCGAGTACTACGATGCGCGAGGCGCGCTTGGGCCGATCGCCCGTTTGGATTTTCTGCAAGCCGACAACCAGATGCGCACGTTCGCCAAAGAGACCGGCGGACAGTCGTTTTTCCCACGCTTCTATGGTGAGTTCCCCAGCATCTTCGGTGCGATTTCGCAATCTCTGCGCAACCAGTATGCGCTAGCTTACACTCCATCGAATCAAGAACGCGATGGAAAGTACCGCAAGATCAAGGTGGAGTTGGTGAATCCAGCCACCGGCGAACCGCTGCGCGTTTTAGACGAAAAGAACAAGCCCATCAAGTATCAGATCCTCGCTAAGGCCGGCTACACAGCACCACGCGCAGTGGAGTGACACTCGACACAACGAAGAGCCTTTCGCTGCTTCTGCGCCGCAGTTCGCACAGCGCGATTGATCGTCGTTGTGAGTGCATGTAGGCACGCAGGGTCAATGCTGGATGTCAAGGATTTGATCTCGCCTGTTTCGAGTTCTTTACAAAATGATTGACAGTGTTATTTTGTCTCTGCTACCTTCGCACTTTCTCATGACGTCTTCATCCGCTGCCAAGTCCATCGAATCCTCCGCGCGCCTGCTGATGGTGGACGACAACAAGCTCGGGTTGGGCGCCCGGCGCGTCGTGATGGAGGAACTCGGGTACAAAGTATTCATGGCCGTCAGTCCTGAAGAGGCCTTGTCCGTTCTGGATGCCCGAGAAGTGGATCTGGTGATTACCGACTATCGCATGCCGAGCATGACAGGCACTGAACTGATCGCGCAAATGCGCTCGCGCGGGTACCAGCAGCCGGTGATCATCATTTCAGGTTTCGTCGATGCGCTTGGTTTGACAGAGGGCAACACCGGCGCCGATATGGTGATTCAAAAGAGTGCGCACGAAGTAGCCCACATGGTACGCTCCGTGAAGAACCTTTTGAAGCCGAAGACGCAGCGCAAGCCACCGGCGAAGGATGCACGCGGAGCGAAGTCGCTCGTGCGGCGTCAAAAGGCCTAATCCGCCAAAAGGTCCGGCAGCAATTGCCTCCGGCGTGCTCCGGGCGGAGGGACGCACATGATTGGGATCACTTGGCTTGGTCATTCCGCGTTCGAGTTGAGACTGGAAAGCGGCGAGGTCCTGTTGGTGGACCCATGGCTTGATGGGAACCCTGCCTATCCTTCCGGTCACATTGTGTCTCGTGTGGATGCGATTCTACTGACGCACGGACACTTCGATCACATTGCTAATGCCGCGTCTCTGGCAAACCAATTCGGCGCCACCGTGATCGGTAACTACGAGGTGTGCGCTTATCTAAAGACGAAAGGCGTTGAGAGCACCTCCGCCATGAATAAGGGCGGTTCGCAGATGTGTTGTGGCGTAAAGGTCTTTATGACGCATGCCTTACATAGCTCGGGAATCGAAGACGGCGGTCAGATGATCTACGGCGGCGAAGCGGCGGGATATGTGTTAGAACTACCAGACCGCCGCACCATCTACTTTGCGGGCGACACCGATGTATTCGGAGACATGAGCCTGATTCAGGACCTCTACCGGCCGGAACTCGTGTTCCTTCCTATTGGCGATCTATTCACAATGGGGCCGCGCCAGGCGGAAATCGCCTGCCGGATGCTGAAGCCGCGAAAGATCATTCCCATGCACTATGGAACGTTCCCGCCGTTGACCGGGCGTCCCGAACACCTTGCCGAACGCATCAAGGATCTAGGCGCGGACGTATGGGCTCTGGAGCCCGGCAAGCCCGTGCAATGGTAGCCGTACGGTCCGCCGTGAGAACGCGATGGTAGGATATTCGATTCTATGCGCATAGCCGTGGTTGGACTTGGCTTCATGGGAAGCACGCATCTTCAGGCGCTCCGTAAGGTACCGGAGGCGAAACTGGCTGCGGTGGTGAGTGATGATCCGCGAAAGCTGGAAGGCGATCTAAGTGGAATCTCGGGTAATCTGAACCGGGCATCAGATGACAAGCTGGATTTTTCCACAATTCGCAAGTATCGGAGAGTGGAAGATGTTTTGGCCGATCCGGAGATCGACGCCGTTGACCTGTGTTTGCCGACGCACCTGCACGCCCCAATCGCAACGCAATCCTTGCAAGCAGGCAAACATGTGTTGGTGGAGAAGCCGATGGCGCTCTCCGGCGCCGAATGCGACGAATTGATTCGAGTGTCGGAAGCGTCTGGCAAGATGCTCATGGTCGCCCACGTCCTTCGTTTTTGGGATGCGTATCAGCCCCTCATTGACGTGAAGCGAACTGGCCGGTTGGGTGAAGCGCGCTCGTTCGTGTTTCGCCGCCGATGCGCCGCACCCCAATGGGGTAAGTGGCTGCAGGATCCCGCCAAAGGCGGAGGCGGCGTCTTCGACCTGCTCATCCATGACGTGGACATGTGCGTTCATCTGTTCGGCCTCCCTGAATCGGTTTCGGCAACCGGCTACGAGGACCTCGCCTCGGGAATCGACCTGATCACAGCACAGCTTCACTATGCGGGCATTGGCTCGGTCATCGTCAGCGGCGGGTGGCATCACCCGAAGAGCTACCCGTTCTCGATGGAGTACACGGCTAGCTTCCAAGGCGGGACCATTGAGTTCTCGACCGCTGGCCGTCCGGCCACACTTTATTCGGCATTCGGGAATGCCGAGGAACTGAAGCTTCCTGATCAGGATGGATTCGTGGCTGAACTCGCCTATTTCACATCCTGCGCAAAGTCGGGCAAGCAGCCCGAACGTTGCCATCCGCGTGAGTCCGCACAAGCCACCAAATTGACCTTGCTCTTGAATGAAGCTCGTAACCGGAACGGAGAGAAAGTCCCATGCCTGATCTAAAACCACTGGAAGTCGGCGCAATGTTTTGGCCCTGGTTCGAGCCTGCGCGCACACTTGCCGAACTTAGGAAGATCGGAGTGTCATGTGGACAACTGGGCATGGCCGGCAACCATGACATGAGCGCCGCGGCGGTTGAGCAGTGGGAGCAGGCTTTGGCCGCGGAAGACTTCAAGCTGGTAACTGTTTTTGCCGCCTACGACGGCGAAGACTACGCCGACATTCCGACAGTGGTCCGCACCGTGGGATTCATTCCGCGCAACACGCGCTCGGCCCGTCTGGAGCGGACATTGCGCTTGAGCGATTTCGCAGCCGCATTGGGCGCCCCTGGTATCGCCTGCCACATTGGGTTCGTTCCCGAAGATCCAGGCGACTCCGACTACATGGCCGTGAAACAGATGGTGACGCAGGTGTGCGATCACGCCGCAAAGAACAACCAATACTTTGCGCTGGAGACAGGTCAGGAACCGGCACATGTACTTCTGAGTTTTATGAAGGATGTGGGGCGGCCGAACCTTCGGATCAACTTCGATCCGGCGAACATGATCCTGTATGGGACCGGCGACCCGATTGACGCGCTGGGCGTGTTGGCATCGAACGTGGTGACGGTGCACGCGAAGGATGGCGATTGGCCTCCAAAAGACAAGCCGGGTGCGCTCGGTACTGAGCGGCCGCTGGGCCAGGGCTCGGTGGGCATGGAGCGATTTGTGGCAAAGCTTAAAGAGGTCGGCTACAAAGGGCCGCTGTGCGTCGAGCGCGAAGTCGAGAACCTCGACACGCGGTTGGCGGATATGAAGATGGGTGTGGAGCTGTTGCGGGGGTTGGTCGGTTAGACATCCTGCGCGTTCTAACCGATCCCTGATCTCCCGGTTCGTTCCGTACTATCGCTATGAGCGAATCATCTAGCCATAGCTCTTCGACAACATTTTCGAAGTCGGTAAGACTCGCCGTGATGATTGCTATCCTCGGTTTTTCGTGTGGAAGTTCCATAAACATTGCCTGAGACGCCGACTACGGCAGCCCCGCCTCGCGCAGAAACTCGGATGCCTCTTCAGGCGGGGTCGGATTGATATAGAACCCCGTGCCCCATTCGAACCCAGCCACCTTGCTGATTTTGGGGATCAGCTCGATGTGCCAGTGGTAGTGCTCGAGGGGGCCTTCCTGCACGGGGGAG
>DASRHX010000480.1:0-5123 GCA_035650295.1 Bryobacteraceae bacterium
CGACGCGGGTGTGCGAACCGTCTCTGCTATTTACGCTACCAACCTCGTAGGCATCTACGAGGTTGCCTTCGAAGTTCCGGCCTTCACACAAACTGGAGCAAACCGGCCCTTGGCTGTCGTAGTTGTCCGCCCCAACGGCCAATTCGTCTACGGCAACGGATCCAGCATCCCCATCGGCCAGTAGTACCGGCAACGGCTAAAAATGGTGCGCCCTTTCCTCGCTGAGAGGGCGCACCGTAACCAAGTGGGCGCGCTCTAGCTCACCGCACTCCCCATCTTCAGCAGCCGCGCTATCTCCACGGCCGTAACATTTGGGTTATAAAGCGTCCATTCCAAACTGAAATTCTCTTTGATGCCATTTCCCAAATCGGCGCTCAGATAGTGGAACGTTCTGTGCCCGCCGATGTTGTTGATGTCGTCCTTCCAGTATTCAAACTGGATCCCCGATGAGTTGATCCCCATCTTGCTCAGACGGTCTTTCACCATCGAAATCGCATCGTAGCCGAACTCCGCGGCGTCCTCAGCAAGCGGCAACGACAATGTGTGGTTCACTCCGATCGATTCAGCCGGCCCGCCTGAGCCCGGCGCATCCACGGTGACAATATACTGTCGCGTTCCCGTGGTTCTGCCAGTATCCTGACTCGGCAGTTCCTTCACGCTTACCTGGCTCGCCGACGCTCCCACCACCTTCGCCAGCTTGTTTCGCAACTCCTGCTCGCCGTCGGAAAGGGCAGAACTACCCGCCGTCGAAGCACTGGACTTATCGGCCGCCGCCGCAGTCGCCGCGGCAGGTCTGCCGCCACTGGAATCCTGCAGCGCATCCCGCAGATCGCGTTGAAAATCGGTACGTTCGCTCCCACGGCCGCCTGACGTCGAAGAACTCTCGTCCGCGGCCTTGTTGCTTGTCGCGACGCCGCTTCGCTGCGTGCCTGTAGCTTCCGGATCGCCCACGCGGCGCAGGCGTCCTTCCATCAAATCGCCGAAGGAATACGGCACGTATGGCGCTCTTGTTGTCTCGACCATGTTTGCTCTATCTCCCTGCCGCTAGCCGCGGCTGGACTCACTTGAGCAAACCTGTCGCCAAAAGATGTCCTGCTTTTGTACTACTTCTTGGGCGCTACTTCCGCGTTCTTCACGCCGCTCGACAGATCCACCGGCGGCAGATCGAACGCCACCACGATCTCAATCACTTGCCCTGTCGGATTCACCCGCACCTTGATAAGTTGGTCGGGATTCTTCTGCGGCGCCGGTGGAACATAGGAAATCTCGACGGCCGTGCTCTCGCCCGAAGCCAATTTGTTGTTCATCAGCTTCGCCGTCAGCCCCGGCATTTCCGGAGCTTCCAATAGCAGCGTCACCTCGCCCTCAAACTTGTTGTCGATCCGTACCCCAAGCGACGTCGGCTTGTGGCTTGACAACATCACCCGCTCATTGCTCACCTTCACCGCCGACTGAATTGCCTTGGGGTTGGCCCACACGCCCGGATCCGGCAGCACGCTCGGCGCTCTTCCGTCGGACGTATTCACCGGTTTCCCATCCACACACTGTTGCTTGTGGAGCTTGCCGAACATCCCGGCGTCGATCCCTTTGCATGGATCATACGGAATCACATACCAGAACCACTGTCCGTTCTCCAGCTTCCACAATGACGACATCGGCCGCGGCACGGTATTGATCACGCCCAGCGGCGTCAACAACTCCCATGGAACCTCGACGAGCACCTTCGCCTTGGTGAAGTTCTCCTCGTAGTTGATGTTGACGATCTTGAAGCTCTTGTACTTCGGCTTGTCCGCCGCGAAGAAGATGTCCTGGCTATCGTCGGCCACCACTTCCATCGCCTGCCGGAACTTGCCGTCCACGTGCGATTGGTAGAACTTGCTGATCCTCTCACGCAGCGCAGCATCCGCGTCTGGCGGCGCCGTCTGGAATATCGTAGCCGTCCCCTGCGCAAACAAGCACAAGCCCGAAACCGCAAGTAGGGCGAGGAAATACCGCATATACATATAGTGTAACTGACGCTCCCATCCCCAAATCGTTTCGAGCCCATGCTAATCTTCCCCCTGATGGCCCTCCGCAACGTGGCATCCCAATCCGACGTCCCTCCGGGCCAAATGCACGAAATCGTTCGTGGTGAGGCACGCCTTCTGCTTTGCAATGTTGATGGCCAGTTCCACGCCCTTGATGGAACATGCCCACACGCCGGCGGCCCCCTCGCCCACGGCGCGCTCCACGGGACCGCTATCGTCTGCCCCTGGCATGCCTGGGAGTTCGACTGCCGCACCGGTGCGCATGACTTCAGCCCCGCTATCCAGCTCAAAACCTACCCCGTCGAGCAGCGCTCCGACGGCATTTACGTCGACTGGGAGTAACGCGCCGTGCCTGAACTCCCCGAAGCCGAAACCATCGCCCGCAGCCTCGCTCCCCTCGTCGAAGGCCGGTCCATTCTCAACGCCGAGTATCCCGGCCGCCGCGTCCTTCGCGGCCCGATGCCCGATCTCGCCGGTTGCAAAATCCTCCACGTCGCCCGCCATGGCAAACGCATCGTCCTCTCACTCGACAACGGCTCGGTACTCGTCTCCCTCGGCATGACCGGCGCACTCCTCGTCGATGCCCAGCCCGGCCCCTACACGCGCGCTATCTTCACGCTCTCCAACCGCACGCTCCTGTTCGATGACATCCGCCAGTTCGGAAACCTTCGCTTTCTCGCCTCGGCCGACGAATCTCTCGGGCCCGACCCGCTCGAAATCACCGCCGCCGATTTTACCCTCGGTCTTCGCGCCCGACGCACTGCCGCCAAGCGCCTCCTGCTCGACCAATCCTTCGTTCGCGGCCTCGGCAACATCTATGCCGACGAAGCTCTCTTCCGTGCCCGCATCCACCCTGCCGCGCCCACGGACCGCATGACCCCGGCCCGCTCCGCCCGCCTCCACGCAGCTATCGTCGAACTGCTAAACGAAGCCATCGCCCATCGCGGCTCCTCGATTTCAGACTATGTAGACGCCCAAGGCGAACGCGGTGGCTTTCAACTCCTCCATCGCGTCTACCGAAAACAAGGCCAACCCTGCCCCGCCTGCGGCACGCCCATCCAGCGGATCGTCCTCGCCCAGCGTGGCACTCACTTCTGCCCCCGCTGCCAGCGCTGACTTACTGCGCGCTCCTCGGGTATTGAATGGTAAACTCACCCGCCTCCTCTACCACCGTCCACCCCGCAGGCGGTTGAAACAGTCCTGGTTCTGGCTCACTCCGGCTGATCTTCACAAGCTTTCGCGTATGCTCCCCATTGCGCGGGTCGCGGGTCTTCGTCAGCACCGGCAACCCCAAATCCTGCGAGAACCACGACTCGTTCACCGTAACCAATGGCTGATCGTTCCCCTGCGAGCCCACCGGCCACGTCATCGTCTGCCGCTTTCCCTCCGCCATCACGCCCTCGATCATCTGCGGCGGCAACTGCTCTGTCTTTATGTCGGGTCTTGCCGGCTGCCCTGCGCCCGCCGGAGCGTTATTGGCGAAGCCCCCACTAACCGAAATTCCACCCGGCGTAATAACCGTTCCGCTGTTCCCCCGCGCACTTACCGCGCCGCCCTTCCACTCCGCCATCTCCTGCCGGTGCACGACTTTCCTTCCCTCGTCCAGCACATACTTCGACTTACTTACTGGATCCAGTATCTCGATCATCACGGGCGGGTCTTTTGGACCCTGACCCACCGGCGCCATAAACACCGGCCTCTCCGTCCGCATCCGCCCCTGCGAGTCCCGCCATATTTTCACTTCCGGCATCGTCCGCCTGATCGTGCCCCCATCGGCCAGCGTCTGAACGGACTCCACAAGCTCGACCGCCGAATAAGGAGCGCCCTCTTTCCCCGCGATCCCAAACGGCGGAGACGCCCCAAAGCGAACGCTCCAACCATTCGGCCCGCCGCTCGCCGAGATCGACGACTGCATCATCTGCCCCGATGCCGACACGAGGTACAGTAGTCCGGCTAATGCGTACTTCATGACTTGGAGTTTACCTCCGATCCATACCAGTTCAGGAACTGCTTGGGTCGCCGCATAGGCCGTGTTGTTCGGCCGACCGAAATCATCGAGGCGTACAACCTTTTCCGTGGCTGCTGCCGCGCGCGTGCTCGGTGTATCCCGCCCTACGTTGTCGAGCCTCTTGAACGCCAAGGCCGATCTCTCCGGCGATATTGCCCTCCGCTTTGAGAAGGCCTTCGGCGTCAATATGGAAACACTCATGCGCATGCAATCATCCTTCGACATCGCCAGCACGCGTCTCCGCGAGAAGCACATCCGTGTCCGCCGCTTCGTGCCTGCGGCCTAGTCGGATAATTCCCAACCACCGCAGACGCGCGTCCATACTCACTCCGTATACCGCTCCCCAATCCTCCCCAACGTCGCCCGCCCCACCTTCCGCGCCACGCGCAATAGGCGCACGAACACCTGCGCCGTCAGCAGCGCATCGCCACCCGCAGTGTGCCGGTCGTGCGTCACCACCCCGAAGAACTCGCATAGCGCATCGAGCGTGAAGCCCTGAATCTTCTTCGACGTGAACGCCCCATCGCGCTCCAGATGCAGCGCCAGATCCATCGTATCGAGCGACTGGTTCTGCAATCCCACGCCCACGTTCCTCCGGCATGCCACATCGAGCGCCTGCACGTCATGGCCGATGTGATGGCCCACAATCACGTCGCCTCTCAGATACGGCAAGAATGCCTCTAACGCCTCGCCTTCGCTCATCCCGTCCCGCGCCTGGTCGCGCGTGATCCCGTGAATCTTCACCGACGACATGTTGTACGGAATGTGCAGCATCGCCTCGAACGAATCGCCGATCAGAATCTGCCCCGCCTGCACCGCCACGGCGCCGATCGTGATGATCTTGTCTCTCCGCGGATCGGTCCCCGTCGTCTCCGTATCGAGCAATACGAACCGCACTTCCTCCAACGGCGACTCATCCGTCCACGGGGCGGGAAAGCAGCTCTCGTAGGCGCGCGCCACCTCCAGGTTCGGCTTGTAAGCCTCGTCTGGCCTCATGCCAGCCCCCACCGCGAACCCGTGAACTCGAGCAACTTGTGAATCGCCGAGAACACCCGCCTGAGCAGCCACCTGCTGTACTTATCCAGCGC
>DASRHX010000481.1:0-3548 GCA_035650295.1 Bryobacteraceae bacterium
GCGTTCGCGCTCGTCTCATGCCGAACCAGGCTGGTAGCAGTAATCCGAGGCCACCTGCAACGAGCAATTCAACCGTCAACAGTCCGCCCGTCAACCATGTCGCATTGCCCGACAAGCGGCGCAGGGCGAATCCGGCCGTCCACGCCCAAAGCGTGACAGCCACCGCGAAGCAAACGAAGATCGCAATGTCTTCCTCCCATGTCATTCCCGTGTGGTAACGTACGCCGTAGTTCCGCCATGTCCCCCAATACAGGTACACGCCTTGTGTGAGCGATGCGGTCAAGCCGCCGATCGATAAGCCCGCCGCGCCGACGATCCCTAGCAGCGCCGCCCAGGGCTGCCAATGACGCCACTCCAGAACCTGCCGGCGCAGAATCAGTCCGCATACCTGCGAGGCGGCTTTCCAACCGGTGACTCCGCCCTCTTCCAGGTCACCAAGCACGGCGTCGCGCTCTTCCGCTTTCAAACTACGCGCAAGCCTCTCCACAACCCAGTCCGTCATGGCCGGTCTCCCTTGGCCGCGCTCGCCCATGACACGCCTTGACTCGCGCTTTGCATTGCGTGATAGAAATCTGCCGCGGCGCGCAATCCTTCCTTGGTCACGCGCACCATGCGCTTGGCACGGCCGCCGCGCTGCGCCGTGGCTTCGCCCATCCACGTGTGGACCATGCCCTTTGCTTCCAGGCGGTCGAGCGTCGTGTAGAGCGCGCCAATCGAACAAGCCCGCCCTGTTGCGCGCTCGATGTCCTGCCGCATTGCCGCACCATAGGCGTCGTCACCCAAGCGGGACGCCGCGGCCAGCAGCAGGTACTCAAATTCACCAATCATGATTAGGTATACATTGTGATAGTAATCGCGGCCGCTGTCAATATGATCCTTGCCTCCTCATCGGTAGGTTGATAGGATGAAGCGCCAAGAAAGGGATATTTCGATATGACCAGGAAAGTCTTTCTCGCTTGCTGCTGCTCGCTGTTGCTGGCGGCTCTCGCCTCAGCCGCCGACGTATCTGGCAAATGGACCGGCAAGGTCCCGCGCCGCGATGAGGCTGTGGACACAACCTTCACCTTCAAAGTGGAAGGCGCCAAGCTCACGGGGACTATGTCGAGCGCGCAAGGGGAACAGCCGATTGCCAATGGCAAAGTCGAAGGCGACTCGATCAGCTTCACCGCTGATGGAAACGGCGCGACCGTGACGTTCAAGGGTGCGGTTTCCGGTAACGAGATCAAGTTCACGCGCACACGCGAAGGCGGCACAGCGCGCGAATTTGTCGCCAAGCGGGCGAACTGAAGCCTGGAGGTTGGTCTAGCGGCGGGTTGCTTCTTTAGAGGCAGCCTCGCGAAGTAGCGCTAGGTTGTCAGAGTGGACTTGTCTCAAGCCGCCGCCGAACAATGTGTTCTGGTGCATCTCCTGCGCCATCTTCACCCATTCGATCATCGTTTGGCCGCTCTTCATCGAGTAATCCAGGCGTGCGCCGGCGTTCAGAAGCACTCGCACCATACCTGGGCAGCCGTAAACCGCGGCCGTCGACAGCGCGGTAAACCCACCGGACTCTTCGGCATTCACATTTGCGCCCGCCTTCAACAATAACTTCGCCGAATCGGTGCTTGCCGTGCACAGGATGTCCCCGTGATACGCCGCCGAGATGAGTGGCGTTCTCTGGCCAAGAGCATAGTTTGGATCTGCGCCGGCCCGTAGCAGAGCGTCGACCAAGTCGGGGTTGTAGACTGCCCTGTAGAGGGGGGCCCCGTCACCATCGGCTGTCCGCGCGTTGGCATTCGCTCCCGCCTTCAGCAGAGCCTGCGCACAGGCTACGTGATGCCCTTCGGGATGGTGGTTGTGTGCCTCCAGGCTAACCGCGTGGTGCAACGCAGTCATCCCCATGGCGTCTTGCTCGTTCACAGCAGCGCCGGCCGCGATCACACGTTTCACCTCGCCCACGTCTCCCGCATAGGCGGCACGCAACAGCGGCTTGTCGCGAATCGAGCTCTCCGCTAGTGTTTCATTGCCTCCGATGAATGCCCAGACGCCGACAATGGCGGCAGTCAGCACGAGTGCGGCCGTCGTGTTGCGATCCATTCTAAATCTATCGTCTGGGAGGCCATTCCTCTTCACACGTGAACCCTCAACCGGCTGCAAATAATGGATTACGCCCTGATGACAGCGCTAAAGCATGCCCTCCACCTGAGCGTAAACCGCATTTAGAGCGCCAGGGAGGGCGGTGGCGTCCTTACCGCCTGCCTCCGCCATGTCTGGCCGACCGCCGCCCTTGCCCCCGACCGCTTGGGCGACGGCGCCGGCCAACTTTCCGGCGTGAACCTTCGCGGTGAGGTCCTTCGTTACGGCCGTGATGATTGACACTTGGCCGTCGGATGTTGAAGCAAGGACGACCACGCCCGTCCTCCACTTGTTTCGCAATGCATCGGCGAGCGTGCGCATCTGCGCCCGGTCGAGCGAATCGGCTTGCGCCGCAAGCACCTTCACACCCTTCAACTCGCGCGCCTGCGATTCGAGATCCGCCAGCGCCGAATGCGCCAGCTTCTCCTTCATCTGCTCGATCTGACGCTCCATCTGCTTCTGATGGGCCACCATCTTTTCCATTTGCCCGAGGAGGTCGTCTTCATTCACGCGCAACGTCTTGGCAAGCGTATCGAGCGTTGCGGTGGTGGCTTGCAATTTGTGCAGAGAGCCTTCGCCGGTGATCGCTTCAATCCGCCGCACGCCGGCCGAGATGGAACCTTCGCTGATCACTTTGCAGAGGCCGATATCTCCCGTTCGCGACACGTGTGTCCCGCCGCAGAGCTCGCGCGAGAAATCGCCCACGCTCACGACACGCACCTTATCGGCATACTTTTCCCCGAACAACGCCATGGCGCCGGTCTCGATCGCCCGGTCGAGGTCCATCACGTTCGTAGTGACCGGAATGTTAGCCAGAATCTGTTCATTGGCGAGGCGCTCGATTTCGGCGAGTTCATCGGCGTCCACTTGCGTGTAGTGCGTGAAGTCGAAGCGCAGACGGCCGGGATCCACGACGCTACCCGCCTGCTTCACGTGCGTTCCCAGCACCGTTCGCAGCGCAGCGTGCAGAAGGTGTGTCGCCGTGTGGTTGCGCTTAGTGGAGGCGCGCAGCGACTCAGTAACAACTGCACGGAGTTCCTCGCCCACTGCAATGGGCGCAAGTTGCTCGATCTTGTGAACCGCGAGGCCTGGCACGCCATAGTAGGTGTCCAAAACGCGCGCAACATGGTCGCCGTCTGAGGCGCGATACAGGTCGCCCTTATCACCCACCTGACCGCCGGTTTCGGCGTAGAACGGCGTGCGGTCAAGCACGAGTTCAGTGTCATTCTTCTCTATCGCCCGTACTTTGCCGGAGGCCTCCAGGGTGTCGTATCCCAGGAATTGCGTGCGGCCTTCCTCGACTAGCTTCTGATAGGCGGGATCAACGTGTGCCTTTTCGGCGCCCTTCCATGACGCACGCGCACGCGAGCGCTGGCCCTCCATCTCGGTCTCGAACCCCGGGCGGTCGATCGTTATCCCCAACTCGCGGCCCA
>DASRHX010000482.1:0-13590 GCA_035650295.1 Bryobacteraceae bacterium
CGTGGTAGTGCTGCTGGGCGTGTTCTTCACGATGGGTTACATCGTCGGCCGCAACATGTCGCCGGCCGGTGGACCACAGATGGCTGGCAACGTGGAAAGCAATCCACTGGTTGTCGAACCAGCTGGTCCTGGTGCGTCTCGGCCTCCTTCACCAGATCCCGTCGACAAGCCGTCCCCGCTACCCACAGCCACCCCGCCGCCGAAACCGGAACCAACGAAAGCCGAACCGCCTAAGCCGGAGCCGGTGAAAGCCGCGCCTCCCAAACCGGAACCCACAAAAACCGCTCCACCCAAACCCGAACCCGCGAAGACGGCCCCTCCCAAACCCGAACCTGCCAAGACAACGCCTCCCAAACCTGTTGCCGTTAAACCGGAGCCGCCCAAGCCCGCGCCTCCGAAGACTACTCCCGCGCCCGCGACGGGAGGAACGTATCTGCAAGTGGCCGCCACGCGCAAGCCCGACGCGGACATGCTTGTCGCCTCCATCTCGAAGAAGGGCTTCCGTGTCATCCTTTCGCCGGTGCCCGATTCCGAACTTGTCCGCGTGCTGGTCGGACCCGCCGCTGGGCCCGAGGAATTGGCCAAGCTGAGAACCGATCTCGGCGCCATCGGCCTTAAGGGCTTCCCGCGCAAGATGTAGCGCCGGCCTGCACCGCCGGACATCTACAATGGTAAGTTGTCGCACGGCCACCTGATCCACATTGAGAACGCCCTTCCGCCAGCTGGCTCTGCAACGCGCGGCCGGTTACCCGAATGGCTTCGTAAATCCACACTCAACACGATTTCGGTCACCGCGCTCAAACGCGATCTGCGCGAGCTTAACCTCCATACCGTCTGCGAATCCGCCCGCTGCCCGAATTTGAATGAGTGTTTCCATCGCGGCCAGGCTACGTTCATGATCCTGGGCAACCTTTGCACGCGTGGATGCGGCTTCTGCTCGGTTCCTAAGGGGCTCGCCGGCAAGCACATCTTCGAACTCGACAAGGATGAGCCCGATCATGTCGCCGGCATGGCCGCCCGAATGCGTCTCCGCTACGTAGTGATCACCAGCGTGAACCGCGACGACCTTCCCGACGGCGGCTCCACTCACTTCGCCGCCACTATTGCCGCCGTGCGGCGCGCACTGCCCGACGCGCGCATCGAAGTTCTGACGCCGGATTTCAACGGCGATCTCGACGCCGTCGCTCGAGTGCTCGACGCCGGTCCGGATGTCTTCAACCACAATATGGAAACCGTCGCGCGGCTCTACTCACGCGTCCGCCCACAAGCCAACTACCAGCAATCCCTCAATGTCCTCCGCTTCGCGCGCCGCTATCGAACGGACCTGCTCACCAAGTCTGGCCTCATGGTCGGACTCGGCGAATCACACGGCGAAGTTCGTCAGTTGCTCGACGACCTCCGCTTGAAAGGTGAAGCCGACGTCGCTACCATTGGCCAATACCTACAGCCATCTCGTCGCAGCCTGCCCGTGATGCGCTATGTCCCACCCGCCGAGTTCGATCGATGGCGCGACTATGGCCTCTCCGCGGGCTTCCGCATGGTCTTCAGCGGACCGTTCGTCCGCAGCTCCTACATGGCTGACATCGTCAGCGAAGAAGCCTCCGCCCAGCACGTCTAATGCTCTTGAACATCGTCCTCGCCGCGCTGTCCGGCTTGCTCCTCGTCCTCATTCATCCACCGTTCAATCTCTGGTGGTTTGCTCCCATCGCCCTTGCTCCGCTACTTGTCGCCGCCGCTCGCGAACGTAGCTGGCAGCGCCGCGTCCTGCTCGGCCTCGCCTCCGGATATGTCCACTGGTTCGGCCTTTGCCCCTGGATCCAGTTCGTCCTGGAAGTCCACGGCGACATGGGCTACTGGGGTAGCCGCGGCACGTTCTTGCTCTTTTGCTTCCTCAAGGCGCTGCACTTCGCTCTCTTCGCCGCACTCGCCGGATGGGTCATGCGCCTGCGTTGGGCCGCCCTTGCCGCTCCAGCATTGTGGGTCGGCATCGAGCGCACCAACGGCCCCTTCGGCTTTGCCTGGCTGACACTCGGCAACGCAGGTACGGACATGGGCATCCCCATGCGCCTTGCTCCCTTCACAGGCGTCTACGGGCTCTCGTTCCTATTTGCGCTAATGGCTGCCACGCTCGCCCTCGTCTTTCTCAAGCGGCCACGCGTCGAACTCGCACCCATCCTGTTGGTGCCGGCTCTGGCGCTTCTTCCGGCGCTTCCCGAGCCAGTTAAACCGGACCATCAAGCCGCCGTCGTTCAGTCGAACTTTGCCGAGTCGCGCCTCTACACACGCGCCGAAATGGCCGTCGAGCTCTCTCAACTCAGCCTCCTCACAACGGAACAGGTGCTCCAGCCTGGACTTCCCCGCCCCGACCTTCTCCTCTGGCCTGAAGTCCCCGCTCCGCTCTTCTATTCCACCGACGGCGCCACTCGCACAATGACCGAATCCGTGGCCCGCACGAATCAGCTTCCCTTCCTCTTCGGCGCCGTCACCTATACCCTCGAAGGCGCGCCGCTCAACTCGGCAGTCCTGCTGGGCACGCGTGGGGAATCGCTCTCGCGCTACGACAAGATGTATCTGGTTCCTTTCGGTGAATTCGTCCCTCCCGTATTTACCTTCGTCAACCGCATCTCCGATGGAGTCGGCGACTATTCACCTGGGCAGCACCTGATCGTCAGTAAGGTTGCCGGACACGGCATCGGGACCTTCATCTGCTACGAATCGGCAATGCCTCACTTCGTCCGCGAGTTCGCCAATGGCGGCGGTGACGTTTTGATCAATCTCACCAACGACGGCTACTTCGGCCGAAGCGCGGCGCGGCAGCAGCATCTCAATCTCGCCCGCATGCGCGCGGCGGAAAATCGCCGCTGGCTCTTGCGCCCGACCAACAACGGAGTCACGGTGTCGATTGACCCCGCGGGCCGCGTGCGGGAACGATTCCCCGAATTCGTGCGCACCGCGGGCCGCCTTGGCTACCGCTATGAGACAGCGAAGACGTTCTATACTCATCATGGCGATTGGTTCGCCATCGGCTGTTTACTCGCGGGAATTGGCGCCGCGTTCTGGGCGGCGGTCCGGCCAAACTATCGAAAGCCCGCCTAGAGCGTTCGCGTCACCTTCTCCAAACTCCTCGGCTGATCGGGATTCAAACCCTTTTCCTCCGCAAGCGCCGCCGCGAATAATTGCGCCGGCACAATGTAAGGAATAGGCGTGTACACGTCCGCCGGCAACCCGCTGCCACGCTTGCCAACCAATCGCGCCGGCACGCAGATCGATCGCGGCGACAGCGACAGCGCTTCGGCCGCCGAACGATCCGCCAGGACGATCGTCTCCGCACCCATCGCGTTCAGCCGCGCCAGCATCTCTTTCTGGCCCTGCCACGTCACACCGCCCGGCGTGAAAAGGAATACCGGGAAGCTCCGCTCCACCATAGCAATCGGACCGTGTAGAAAATCGGCCGACGAAAAGCGCTCTGCCACCACGTAGCAGGTCTCCATCATCTTCAACGCAAACTCAAATGCGTTCGCATAGTTCAATCCGCGCCCCACCACTACGCAATGGTCCATGAACCGGTAGCGTGGCGCCAGTTCGCGAATCGTCTTCTCCAGCTTCAACGCCGCCTCGGTCCATTCGGACATCCGCCGCAGGTCGTCCAAATCGATCGCGGCGCCGAGCGCATACGCCAGCAGGTACATAGCGAGAAGTTGACCCGTATAAGTCTTCGTTGCTGCAACCGATTTCTCGCGCCCCCCTCTCACAAGCACGACGAACTCGGCGAGCTTCGCCAGCGCGGACGATTCTTCATTGGTCACACCCACCGTCAACGCCCCGGCAGCCTTGGCTCTTTCCAGTACTAAATTGGTGTCTGTCGATTCGCCAGATTGCGAGATCGCCACCACCATCGCATCTTTCAAATCCACGTTCGCCCCATACAGCGTATAGATGCTCGGAGCGGCCAGCGACACGGGAATGCCGGTCGAGATCTCCAATAGATAACGCCCGAACTGCGCCGCGTTATCCGACGTACCGCGGGCCGCCAGCACCACCATCTTCGGCCTGCGGGCCGCCAGCGTTTTCTTCAGCGCTTCAATGCCGCGCAACTCCTGGCGCAGTGTTCGTTCCAACACTTCCGGCTGTTGCCGGATCTCTTCAAGCATCAAGGACATCGGTTAGAGGGTAACAAAGAGCCAAAAGGAATAGACGGCGCGCGTTACATGATTGAGGTAGTATGCGCAGACTCATTCCCGCCCTCGTCCTGGCGGCTCTCCCGCTCGCAGCCCAGACAAGCGGCGAGTTCAAACGCTGGGAAGTTCACGGATCTATCGGCGGCGGCAAGTCCTACGACGACGAAGGCTCGATCGGCTCCGGACTCTCGGGCGGATTCGGCGTCGGTAAGCGCGTCACCCGCCGCATCGGAGTCGAGGGCGAGTACACCCACCTTCGTCACAAACGCGAAATCAGCGGCGGCGCGTTCATATGGGAAGGCTCCGCCAATCTCTTCACCGGCAATTTCCTCCTCCACTTCAGGCCAGAGAGGCGCGTCCAGCCGTTCGTGCTGATCGGCGCTGGTGGCATGACCTACGAAGGCAGCGGCCCGGGCTTTGCCTGGAACTGCGGCGCCGGCGTCAAGGCGTATCTCACCGATCACTGGTTCCTTCGCCCGGAGGTCCGCATTAGCTCTGGAGACTATGACCGCGGCCCGTCGCAGCCCGAACCGCCGCTTTCCAATATCCGTTTCCAGTTCGGCGTTGGATATCGGTGGTAGCTACTTCGCGCCCGGGGCGACGCGCATAATGTGCACATTGCCAGGACCAACGCGATACACAAGCTCCCTGTCATGCGCGCCGAGAAGAAAGGCACGTGGCCAGTCGCCGTACTCGGGCAGATTCGCCGCTATTGCGGTCCACTTTCCCGTGGCGCGATCGAGAACACGAAGCTCAACTTCCGGGCCGCCATTCACCGGGAACCGCGCATAGAATTTCCCATCACTGGTGAACGCTCGCCCCGCACTCATGCGTTTTGGCACCACCGTCCGGCTCAACAGATTTCCCTGCAAATCCCATTCGACCCACTCTGCGTCGTTATCGGCGTGGTTCCCGTGAACCAAGGCCCCGATACGATCCGACGCCGCGGCCATTGTCCAATAGTTGACAGTGACACCAGCCGAACCAGGTGACGATTTGCTCCCCGGCCAAAGCGATCGCGGAACATACTGCCCCAGTTCCTTTCCCTCCGGCGAAAACTTTCGCACGATGGCATGATCCGCCTTCACCGGAAATTCGGGGTTGTACGGATCACGCAGCCACCCCAGGCTCCACAGGTCGCCCTTTTCGTCAAAGCAGAGCGCCCTCGGCACGTACCATTTCGTCTCAATGAACCGTGCTTCGCCGCCTTGCGCGTTCAGCAGTCGGATGCCGCCTGCCCGCCCCTCCTTGGTCCAGTAAGCGAATCCGACCGCCACCATGCCACGCGAATCTACGGCCGCGGAACTCGTGCCGCACTCGCCCGTCCCCGGACATGGCAACTGCACGTTGTACAGGAGCGTTCCGTCGGGCTTGTGCACCTCCAGACGGTTCCCGTCGCGCACATAGAGCAAGTAGCCCTTGTCGTAGCGCGGCACCGGCTGTCCGCCGACGATGAAGGCGGACTGATAAACCATCTCCCGCGCCGCTATTTCAGCCGAAACCGGTAACGCGGAAATAAGGAGCGACGAAACCAGACATCTGAGGAACATGCGACCTCCTGGAAGATTGACGCCTCCCTCGATCCAAGCGTGGTACGTAAAAGCCGCCCAGTCGTCCCCAATGAGCAGACGGAGCCGGCATCCGTAATGCACGATCCCAATCAAAACCTGAACTTCAGCGCCAGTTGAATCTGGCGCCCTTCGAAGGCCAGAGTCGACCGGCCGAAGTTGACGTTAGACCAGCGTTGCGTCGCCGCACTGAACGTCCCCAAGCTGTTCGACGGCCCGCGCAGGTTCACCCGGTTGGTCAGGTTGAAAAACTCGCCACGGAACTCGATCGCGCTGCCCTCGGCCGTGATCCACGGCAGCCGGAACACCTTCATCAACGACGCGTCGACCGTGGCGAAGCTCGGCCCGCGGAACGTATTTCGCCCAAGCTGCGATACCGTCCCGGCCGGTGCGGCCCGAAATAGCTCAGTCCATCGCGCAGCTTCGCCAAACGCGCCGTCGGAGAAGTTCTTCGGCGAGCCGCCGACCAGCGTCGCCGACGAGCCCGCCAGGTTCGGACGGTCGTTGAACACGCCGTCGAGATTCGAATCCTCGCCCGTGATCACCGTGAACGGGAAGCCGCTCTGCGCCGACACGATGCCGCCGAGTTGCCAGCCCCCGAAGATCGAGCTCACCGCGTCGCGCCGGCTCCGCAGGAAAGGTATCTCCCAGATGAAGTTCATTGCCAGCCGGTGAGGAACGTCGAACGCTGACAGTCCACGGTCGAGCCGCACATTGGTAGCCTCCTGCGTGCCTTGAATCTCGCCCGCGCCGCCGCCGAACGGCTCTGAATCGGCGTCGATCGACCGCGAGAACGTGTATGCGATCTGCGCCATATAGGACTTGGAGAACCGCTTCGTCGCGCTGGTTGTGAACGCGTGATAGCTCGACGAGACGGCGTTCGAGCCCCACACGATGGAGCCGAAGCTCTGATGAACGCGGTTCACAGTGCCATCCGCGCGGTCGCCCGTAAATCGATTGACCTCATTGCGCAGCAGCAGCTTCCTGCCCGCGTTACCGAGGTAGGCCACCTCGGCGCGCCATTCGCCCGGTAGGCGCCGCTGTATGTTCAGTGACCATTGCATGTTGTAGGGTGCGCGGATGGTCGGGTCGACAGCCTGCAATGCGGGCCGTAGGGCCGTAGAGCCATTGCTCGCGTCCAGAGGCCGGGCAAAGGCCGGGTCGCCTTCGAACGGAATGCGGTATGAGGCTGATGGATTCTGCCCCGGAGTCAGCGCTGAAAGCGTCACGGGTATCGAGAAGGGCGTGTTAAAGCGAGTATTCCCGGTGAAGTTCGACCACAGCCGGCTATAGAAAAGCCCTCCGCCCCCGCGAATCGCCCAATCGCCCTTGCCCGTGGGGTCCCAAGCGAAGCCGACGCGCGGCGCGAAGTTGTTGTTGTCGCGTTCGTAGAGAAGGTTGCGCTGCACGATCCGCGCTGTCGCCAGATTCGGCTCGCTGAACTCCAGCGTGGAAAGCTGGTCGTTGGTCTCGGCCAGTGGACCGAAGTTGTCGTAGCGAAGTCCCAGGTTCAGCGTGAGCCGGGGCGTGATCTTCCAGTCGTCCTGGATGAACAGACCAAACTCCTTCTGCCGGAAGTTGCGGTAGGTGCCGGCGGGACGGCCCGTCGTCGGGTTGACGCGGGCGGCGATGCTCAGCACTTCGTCGTCGGCGAAGTCCATCAGGTCGAAGAAGGTGACCGTTGGCTTCAGGTTCGTCGGGAAATCCGAGTTCTCGCCGAAGGCGCGATATTCGCCGCCTATTTTCAACGTGTTGCGGCCCTTCACCCACGAAAGGCCATCGTAGAGATGATATGCATAGGTGCGGATATCGAGCGGGAAGACGAACCCGTCGGTCGAATTGAATAGCGCCGCGCTGCGCCCGGCCGTGCTCATTGTCACGTACGGAATTTCGGGGAAGTTGCCGTCGGTGTACTGCGGGTCGAAGTTGTAGCCAAGGCGCAGGTCGTTGATCAGGTTCGGCGCGAACACGTGTGTCGCGTTCAAGCCGATGTTCTGGTCTAGTTCGAGCGTCGTGGCGTCGAAGGCGCGGACGCTGTTGCCCGAGGCCGACTGGCGATCCTGGTCGTTCTGGCTGAACCGGAAATTGACGTTGTCGCGGCCCTGGTTAAAGTTGTAGTCGGCCCGCACGGAAAACTGGTCGTCGTTCGTGTAGCCGCGCACGGGGATGAAGACGTCGCCAAGGTCGGGGATGCCGTCGGCCGGGCCCGCCCGCTGCACGCCGGCAAGCGGGCTGCCGATATCGCGGATGTTGAACGTCGGGTAGGCCGCGGGAGCGAAATCGCGCAGCAGCCGGGCGGCGATCGAATTGGGCCGCGTTCGCGCCACGAAGTCGCGGAACTCCGGCGTTTCCACGGTCGCCAGGCGCTGCTGCGGCTGGCGCAAACGCAGGCCCTGATACGAGAGGAAGTAGAACAGCCGATTTTTCACGATCGGCCCGCCGAGGGTCGCGCCGAACTGGTTGCGCTTGAACTCCGGCTGCGAGCCGGCGCGAGCCTCGAACGTGTTCGAGGCGTCGAGATTGTCGTTGCGAAGGAACCAGAACGCCGAGCCGTGCAGATCGTTCGTGCCGCCCTTGCTGACGACGCTGATCAACGCGCCTCCCGAGCGCCCGTACTCGGCCGAGAGGTTGTTGGTGACAATGCGGAACTGGTCCACCGCGTCCGGGTTCAGCGTAATCGTCGTGCGCCCGCCCTGTCGGTCGTTGTTGTTCGATACGCCGTCGAGCAGAATCTGGTTGTCGCGGAAACGAGAACCAGCAGCGCCGATACGCGCGTCGGTGGTTTCGGATTCCTGCAATCCACTGCCGGCCACGCGAATCACGCCCGGTTGCAGTTCGGCCAGTTGGAATACGTTGCGGCCGTTTAATGGGAGGTCGACGATGGCGCGCTGATTAACCACCGAGGAGAACTCGCTCGTCTCAAGGTTGAGTTCATTCGATTCCGCAGCCACCGTAATGGCGTCGGACACAGTGCCAACTTGCAACTGCACGTCCAGCCGGCGCACTTGGCCGACATCGAGGACGACGCCCGTGCGTTTCTCCAGCCGGAACCCGGAGGCCTCGACGCTCACTTCGAAGGAACCGGGAGTCAGCCCGGCGACGCGAAACGCGCCCGAGGCGTCGGTCTGCGCTTCTAACCGCCGCTTCGTGCCTTCGTCTACGACGATGATTTTCGCGTTCGCGATAGCGGAACTACTCGGGTCCGTAATCGTTCCCGTAAGTTCCGATGTAATGCGTTGGGCAAACAGAAATGGGCACAGAAGGGCCGAAATGAGTATAGGGAATACAAAGCGAGACATTTACCACGAGGATAGCAAGTTGCCGTTTCGTGCGGATGAAATCCGGGCTCTCAATAAGCCGCTTTCGGCCTGCCTTCGCTGCCCGTCCAGAAGCGATCCACCGACGCAAGGCCCTCGGCGGGGACGCGGTTCACGAGGTGTGGACGCAAGATCAGCAAAATCTCTCCCTTGTCCTTTGTCGTGTCCGTGCGGCTAAATAACCGGCCGAGGGCTGGAATGCTGCTAACCCCTGCCACTCCGGTAAGCGCCCGCGACTCGGAGCTACGAATCAGACCAGCCATTACAGCCCATTCGCCATCCCTCAGGCGGCAAGCTGTCTCGAATTTCCGGCTCGAAATTACAGGAATTCCGTTTAGGGCCTCGCCCGTCAGGACTTTGAACTGCGCGTCGACGGCAAAGGAGATGTCGTGCGCGTCGTGTACCAGGGGCGTCAGCTTCAGAACTAGCCCCAACTCTTCGAAGCTCACGGTGGGTGGCGGCCTATATACCGTTCCGGTTCCTTCTGTTTCCCCGAAATATCCGTTGGTAATGATCGGGTATTTGTCACCCACGTGCAGCGTCGCCGGCAGCCCGGACGTGCCACGAATCTGGCCCCGCAATAGTACGCGGCCCGAGCGCCGGGCGAACTGGGCGATCATCTCCGCGCTCCCGATTCCCAACGAAAAGTACGTATTGCGCATCCCAAAGGCGGCCAGATTCAATACGTTGGTCGCCGTTTCGCCGGCGGATGTCGGCTTTACCAACCAGTTGATCGGAAAGGATGTGGGTAACTGCAAACCCAATTGCCGCTCGTCGTGGTCGCTGACCTCGACAAAATCGACCTCGATCACCACATCAGCCTTGGGCTGCAATAGCTGGCGAAACAGAACCGCCGACGGAATCACCTTCGACGGGGGACCCCGTAGAATGGCTAATCGCTGCACGGAGTCGATCGAGAACTTCTGCAGTTCCATCAACTGCTGCACTCCACGCGCCAACTCCTGCGCCTCCTGCGCGGGCACGGGCTCCGGGAGTGGTAATGACAACACCATCTGCTGTTCGAGTTCTTGGCGCTTCTGCGGTGTTTCGCGCGCGACCAGCCCGAGCTTCTCGCTCACCGGCACCAGAAACGATGCGGTTGCCACCTCGACCGCTGTCATCGCTTCTGTAAACTTCGCAGCTCGCATCCGGAACCGGATGTTGTCCAGCGGTTGGTAGTCGCCGTCGAATACCACACCGAAGCCGTAGCTCTTCGCCACCTCTTCCCAGATTTGCCGTGTGTTGCCAGAGAGCTCGAAGTCGTGCGGCTTGTCGCGCATCTCCTGGGGAACCTCCAGGCGCATGGGCGGAAGCGCTTCCAAGGGCTCTTCCCCGGAGACATTCCCAGCCGTCGAGGCCCACAGCAGCCCTGCGAAAGCGCAGAACACCCGGCGCGTTCCACCGTTAGAAGCTACACTTCGTGCCACAACTGACTGACGTCACGCCCCCTCAGGGCGTGCAACCTACTTTCTCAGGCAATTCCTTGGCACGACATAAACTTCGCGGGATTGCCGGTCGATAGCTTCATTGATGTCGACCATCGGCGGAATCACCACCTCATTCAAACCGGAAGTGCCACAAGACTATGACACTTTGCGCATTCCGGAGTCGCTCGTGCTGGACCTTGTTCTCCGGCGGTTGATGCTTGAGGGCTTCTCAAGCCTTCAGTCGCTCAGCCGTACGTTGAAACTGAGTATCCCAATCGTTGATCAGGCGTTTCGCCACCTCCGCTCCCAGCAAATGGTGGAAGTAAAGGGGATGATCGGCAACGATTACAGCTTCGTGCTGTCAGCGTCCGGCAAGAGCCTGGCCTCGGACCGCTTCCAGATCTCCCAATACGCCGGCGCCGCGCCCGTCTCGCTGAAGGACTACGCCGCCGCTACCCGAACCCAAGCCGCTAATGTCGACGTCGATCGCAAAGTGCTCCGTGCGGCCCTGTCGGACCTCATTACCACCGACCGCTTGCTCGACCAACTTGGCCCGGCCCTGATCTCGCAGAGTTCCATCTTCCTATATGGCCCGTCGGGGAACGGAAAAACGTCAATCGCCGAACGCATGTTGCGCGTTTACCAGGACGCTATTCTCATCCCATATGCCATCGAAGTCGACAACCAGATCATCAGCTTGTACGACCCCGTGGTCCATCACCGCATCGAACTCGACGACCCGGATGTGGACCCGCGCTGGGTGCTCTGTAAGCGGCCCTGCATCGTGGTCGGCGGTGAGTTGATCCCTTCGATGCTCGAACTACGTCTGGACGACGCTTCCGGCATCTACGCCGCGCCGCTACAGATGAAAGCCAATAATGGCATCTTCATCGTGGACGACTTTGGCCGGCAGTTGATGTCTCCGCGCGATCTCCTTAATCGCTGGATCGTGCCTTTGGACCGCCGCGTCGACTACCTCACACTCCGTTATGGTGTGAAGTTCCAGATTCCCTTCGAGCTGATGGTTGTGTTCTCCACGAACCTCGACCCGCAGCACCTGGCCGACGAAGCCTTCCTCCGCCGTATCCACAACAAGATCTTTATCGAGCCGGTGGACGCCACTTCGTTCGACCAGATCTTCAATCGTGTGGTGACCGCCAAGCGCGTGCCTGCCGAGACGGATAGCTCGGAATATCTGCGTAACCTTGTCCTGCGCGACGGACGCACCGAACTACGTGCGTGTTACCCGCTGGACATCTGCAACATTCTGATGTCAATCAGCGAGTACGAAAAGCGTCCGGTGAGCATGAACAAGGACGACCTCGAACGTGCCGTCAACCTCTACTTCGCGCGAAGCGAGAACAAGATGGAGTAGACTTCTGGGTGCGATGGCCACCCTGTCTGCTCCCCCGCAAACACTTCCGGTAGGCGGCTCCCCGGCGGCTCCACCCGCTCGGGCGGGCGCGGCGCAACGGCTGGAGTCCCTCGACGTCTTTCGTGGCCTGACGATGCTCCTGCTCATTTCTCATGGCTTCGGCATCTACCAGGCGCTCAAGGATCAGCCATCCCTGGGCTGGTTCCGCGATCAGTTTGAGCACGCCGCTTGGGCTGGCTGCAATCTCTGGGATCTGATTCAACCCGCTTTCACCTTCATTGTCGGCGTGGCCATGCCCCTCTCCTTTGCCCGCCGCATGGAACAAGGCGCGACAAAGTCTGCCCTTTTCGGCCATGTTTTGTGGCGCGCACTGATCCTGCTCGTGCTCTCCAATGTCCTGTCGAACTGGAACACCACCGGCCCCTTAAAGCTGCAGTTCATCAACGTCCTCTGCCAAATCGCATTCGGTTACGTACTCTGCTTTCTGATCTGGACGCTCCCCTTTCGCGCTCAGGTTGCCGCGGCGGCGGGCCTGATGGCCCTCCACCACGCCTTGTTCTACCTGTTCCCCGGACCGGCCGGACCGTTCGATCCCGAGGGCAACATTGGCGCCGTAATCGATCGTACGGTGCTCGGCTACAACTACACAGGCTTCTACACCACGCTCAACTCCCTTGGCAATGGCCTCACCATCCTATTCGGCGTCTGGACCGGCATGCTGCTACAGCAGGACTTGACACATGATCGGCGCTTGAAGATCCTCGGCGCCTGTTCTGCAGCCGCGTTCGCGCTCGGGTTGGCTTTAGAGCCATTCGTCCCCATGGTGAAGCGCCTTTGGCTCGGCTCGTTCACCTTTTTCAGCCTCGGGTGGGTATTGCTTGGATTGATTGCCTGCTATTGGATCGTGGAGATGAAGGGTTGGCGGCGCTGGGCGTTCCCCGCCGTCGTCATTGGCACCAACTGCATCTTCATCTATTCGTTTACGCAGGTCCTGCGCGGATGGTTGTCTCGCGGAGTCGCCAATTTCACTGGCAACGGCTTCAGTTTCCTGGGAACCTACGGTGCAATCCCGCACAATTTGGTGGTGCTGGGAATCCTGTTCTACCTTTGCTACTGGCTCCACCAACGCAAGATCTACTTCAAGATTTAGTGGCTCGGAGCCACGAAATCCGGCGGTAGCGCCGCGCCTTCACCGAAGAAGTATTGTTCCATCTGAGTGAGCAGGAATTCCTGTGCCTCGGCCGTTCCGAGATTGAGCCGGTACTCGTTCATAAGCATCTTCATGTGCTCAACCCACATTTTCCAGGCTTGCTTGGAGACGTTGTCGTAGATTCGCTGGCCCAGCGGGTGGCCGTCAAAGGGGACTTCGTCGAGCCCTTCCAATTCCTTCTGGAACTTGACGCAAAAGACCATTCGCTTGGCGGTTTCGTTGGACATGAACCACCAGGATATCGCAGCAGTACGGCGCTAGTCTTCTTCGCTATCAGTACCGACGGCCACACCCACGGCTTGGCGCGCCTCGGACCGCCTCCGCTGCAGTTCCAGATACTCGCTCAGCTTCAATAGTGAGACCGAACCCCGATCCACATTCCGCTTCACGGCCTTCTGGTATCGCCGCAACACCTCCCGACGGTTGGTATCGCGCAAATTGCACCCCTCAATATCCAGCAGGAGCTCAATCTCCCACGGCCGGAATGTGTTCCGGTTCAATGTGCCCTTTAGCAA
>DASRHX010000483.1:0-6328 GCA_035650295.1 Bryobacteraceae bacterium
TGCCCAACCCGTTCGATCGCCTGCTCGACCACTGCAAACTCGACGACGCCAAAGTCGACGCCCAACTGGCCGCGACTCCCGCGCGAGTAGCGCCCGGCCGAAACGCTCAATGCCCCTGCAACTCCGGCCGCAAATACAAACACTGCTGCGCCAACAAGCAAAAGGCGGCCTAAGCGCTTGGACGACTTACTGTCCCTGTGATCGCACCAATGTCGATCTTAATTCCGCGGCGGCGCCCCTACCTTTCGAGTGATACTCTCTCAACACTCGATAGCAATCGATGCCATCGATCCCGTCACACACGAAGTCGCTGACTTTTTCGTGGCTGCCCTTTAGCGCCACCAGAAGCGCGCGATGTTGATCTTGAGCGCGACGCAGTGCCCTATGCGCCCATAGGGCGTAGCCGCTTGTCCCAATAGAAAGGAGCGTGAGGCCGATTATCGCGGCGATGACTAAACGTCTCATCATCACGGCTATCCTCCATTCACGTCAAAATTAACGCCCAAACATCGGCTGAGTCCACGCACTCGATCCAAAGGAAGAATCCACGCGCGCCCGGACATACTTCTCCGAACCCGTCATCTTATATAGAGGCTTGGCATCGATGCTCTTGGCCAGCACCTTGCCGCCCTCGCCAATGAAGTAGGTCGTGAACTTCTCGGTCGCACGCGGCGCAATCTCGATCGCGTACTCCCCGCCGCCGGTTCGCACATCGGCAAGCACCACGCCCGAGCTGGCATAGAAGTCGCCCTTGTCGATTGCCTCGGCGATGGCCGCCGCGCTTAACTCGGCCGCGCGCACCTGAATCCAGCCGCGCCCCGGATTGGAAAACTCCTGTCCGATCTTCTTAAAGTGGTGCGCGTCGTCCACCGCGATGCCGCGAATCCGTTTGCCCGCCGTGAGCAGCGCGTCCCACATTTCATCGAGCGACTGAAAGCCCCCGCCGCCCGCGTTGTTCACCGTTGGATGGCCGTTATAGACCTCGAACAGCCCCAGGTTGCTTACCTTCAGCAGGTCTTCCTTGGTGACCGCCCAGTGGAAGTTCGGATGATTCAGCGACGGCAGCGCCATCGCCCCGCGAATCATGTTCACATTGTTCTGAATCGTCTCGGCCACGCTTGCGCCATGGCGCGGCTGCAGCTCGCGGCTCAGATTGTAGGCATTCACGTGAATGGGTTTCGCTTCGAAGCGGTCGGTCACCTCTTCGCCTGGTATCAGCAGAAACTTCTCGCGCGCCGCGTGCAGCGCGTTCAGGCCCTCGACACTGGTCAGGTAGTTGTGATCGGAGAGCGTCAGGAATTGATATCCATGCTCGCGATACCACGTCGCCACTTCGTGCGGCGACGAATCGCCATCGCTATTGAGCGTGTGTGTGTGTAAGTTGCCCTTGTACCACCGCGCCGCGGGCCGCGTTTGTGTCACGGCGATCCCCAAGGCCAACAATGTCAGAAACGTGAACCGGACGATCCAGGCAGTGCGCATCACCGGAAGTTTAGTACAACCCTGCCTACCCTGTCCTCCAGCCTCGCGTTTTGCTACCGTTTGGCCAATGACCCGCCGACAGTGGCTTGCCACAACTCCCGCGCCTCTCCTGGCTGTCCCGGCGCCCGAATCCGCGCCCCCCGCTAAGCGCCTGCTTACAGCCTCGCTCACTCCCGCCTCGATCGAAGCCGCGCTCATCCCCGCCGCGTCCTGGCGTGCTTATCCCGCGGCCACACCACCTCAGGCCATTCCCGATGATGCACGCAGCGCCGCTATTTCCGCCGCCGAGGCCCAACTCGGACAGCCGTGGCCCTCGCTGCCCGCTACCCTCTTTCTCGAGTACCGCCGCAACGGCAACCGCTCCCGTTACGAAGCCGTCAACGGTGCCCGCCGCCGCCGTGTGCGCGAACTCGCCGTCGCCGAGTATCTCGAAGGCAAGGGCCGCTTCCTCGACGAACTCGCCAACGGCATCTGGCTCGTCTGCGAAGAAACTTTCTGGGGCTACCCTGCCCACCTGAATGCTCAGAAGGCCGGCTCCGGACTGCCGGACGCCGAAGAACCGGTTGTCGACTTGTTCGCCGCCGAAACCGCCAGCTTGCTCGGTTGGACACACCACTTACTCGCTCCCGCGCTCGCCCGCGTCTCGCCCCTTCTTCCGCGCCGCATCGAATACGAAACACGCCGGCGCATCCTCGACCCCTGTTTCGCTCGCGACGACTTCGGCTGGATGGGCCTCAGCCCCAAGCTCACCCGCGCCGTCAACAACTGGAATCCCTGGATCTGTTCCAACTGGCTCACCTCCGCGCTGCTCTTCGAACCCGCCGAACGCCGCCCCCGCGTCGTCCACAAAATCCTCACCTGCCTCGACCGCTTCCTTGACGGCTACGCCCCCGACGGCGGCTGCGACGAAGGACCCTCCTATTGGGGCCGTGCCGGCGCCTCGCTGTTCGAGTGCCTTGACCTACTTCACCGCGCCTCGGCCGGCAAACTCGATTACTTCAACCTCCCGCTCGTTCAGGAGATCGGCCGCTATATCTACCGCGTCCACATCGACCGCGACTGGTATGTCAACTTCGCCGATGCCTCGGCGCGCATCCGCGCCGGCGGCGACCTCATCTATCGCTATGGCCGCCGCATCGGCGACCGGACGCTCATGGCCCACGGCGCTTACGCCGCGTCGCTCGAAGGCATGCCGAACCCCGACAGCGGCTCACTCGCCCGCCAACTCGACTCGCTCTTCAATCTCACCGAGCTCCGCCGCGCCGCCGCCGGCAACGCCCGCCCCGCTTTCCCGCTCGATGCCTGGATGCCCGGCATTGGCGTGCTCACCGCGCGCCACCAGCAGGGTTCCCCGAACGGTTTCTTCCTTGCTGCCCAGGGCGGCCACAACGCCGAGAGCCACAACCATAACGATGTCGGCAACTTCCTTGTCTTCCACAACGGCGCGCCCATCTTAGTCGATGCGGGCGTCGAGACCTACACGGCGAAGACCTTTTCCTCGTCGCGCTACGACATCTGGACCATGCAGTCGGCCTATCACAACCTGCCCACCATCAATGGCGTCATGCAGTCGGCCGGCCGCCAGTTCGAAGCCCGCAACGTCCGCGCCACCCGCACACCAGCCCTCGCGCAACTCGAACTCGATATCGCTGCCGCTTGGCCTCCCATGGCCGCCGTGACCACGTTCCAGCGCTCCATCACCCTGCACCGTGACACTCCGCGCGTCGCCCTCGCCGATCGCTGGCAACTCGCCGCCGCCCGCTCGCTCGAATGGAATTTCATCACCCCCCTTCAACCCCGCGCCGCTACGCCAGGCAAAGTCGCCCTCGGCGCACTTATCCTTACTTACCCGGAAACTTACAAATTCGAGGTGGACGAAATTCCAATTACCGACGCGCGCCTCACCCCCATCTGGGGCTCCTCGCTCCGCCGCTTCCGCCTCATCGCCCCCACGCCGCCGGCGGAGGGTAAGGCCGAGTTCGTGCTGACCGCCTAACCCGGCCCCTGCCCCCGCAATCGCTATGGCCGCGACGCCGACCAGATCACGCGCCAGATATCTCCTCGAACGAGGGTGCGCACGGTCCGGCCCCGGTCGGAAACCGCGGCGAACGTTTTGTTGGGAAACAGCTTGGCGTAAATTGCCGCGTAGCCCGGATTGGCCATCGCCGATTCCAGATCCTTATACACCGTGGTCGTAACGGCATCGTAAAGTCTCGAAGCGCCGCTTGGAGAACGGAATACCCACAGGCTCCAGCTCTTGATGGCTCCGGTCTTCACGCGTTCGGCGTGCATCGGCTGCCAGTCGTTGCGCTCGAAGTCGAAATAGTCGCTGCCTCGATCCGGCATGATCTTCATCAGGTCCGTGCGGATGATGTCATTCTCGGCCAGCACTACCGGTTTGTCGCCGCTCGTCGTGGCCAGTCGTTGCCGCAGCGACGCTCCGGTCGTTTTCCGCAAAGAAGTGGCCTTCTTCAGGTAGTCGTCATAGCTCATGCCGATCGCTTTCGGCGCAAGTGCCGCGAGCCGCTCGGCGTTCGAGACGGGAAAGCCGTCGCGGATGATCACGAAACGGTACCGCCCCTCCGGTTGCGGATTTCCGGCGTACATCCGCACGCTCAATGTCGCCGTACGGATCGCCGGATCTTCTTTCATCGAGGCTTCGACAAGTTTCTTTGTCGTGTTCTTCGAGAACTCGACGAACGCGCGATTGTTCGCGTCGTCGACGTCATAGAACGTCGAGGTGGCAACAATGGGCTTGGTTTGTTGGGCGAGGCTCGCGCCAACAGTGAATAACAGCAGGAACGGAAGTCTACTCATATTTCCCCCACGATGTGCCTGGATGGCGCCGTATACCATACGGCTTCCCAATCACAAGGTCAAGGGGATAAACGGATCGATCGGTCTTTTTAACTCAGCCCGTAGCGCTCCCGCAGAATGCGGGTGTGATGCTCCACGTGCCCGCACATGATCCAGACGGCCGCGCGAACTGACAGCGGGTTGCCGCTCGACACTCCCCGCTGGTCCCACGCCTCCTCGGGCAACGACTTCACCATCGCCATCGTCGCGGCGCGCACTGCGCCAAACTCCGTGGCCAGCTTCGCCATCTCTACAGTCTCGTGGCCCGCGTTCGCCACGCACACATCCTGATCCATCGACGGCAACCCGCCGCTCAATCCGCGTGCAAACCATAACGCGCGGTAAGCGAAGACGCGTTCCGTGTCGTTGATGTGCCCCACGGCCTCCCGCACGCTCCACTTGCCCGGTTCGTACCGGGCGTGCGAGGCTTCTTCGCTGATGCGTCCTAAAAACGCTGTGAACTCAGCTGTCTGCCGCGAGAGCGACGCCACGATGTCGTCGCCCTCGACCGTATTGATATAGGTCCAAAAATACTCCGCCGCTTCGTCCCTGGCTGGTTTATGGCTCATGGTGTTCATACTACGCGAACTCGTGTGCCGATTCGGCTCAGCATGGCGCCCTTCGTGAACATTTCTCCCGCTTCAGTAAATGTTCGGTAAAGATGCACCTTCAGGCAAACTTCCGCACCCTTTCGTTCGTCTTCAGAAGCAGGACGGAGAGATTTCCATGACGCGCCTCATCTCACGCACTACCGCCGTTCTGCTTCTTGGGCTTGTCCTGGCATCGCAGACCAGTGATTACACGGCAACTCTTCCCTATCGCGCATCGCGCTTCGTGCATTACCTCGAAGCTTCACGGGGCGCGCATGACACGCAAGGTCCGCTCACTCTCTGGGAACGCATCGTCTACAGCTATATATTGGCTGCCGGTTAGTTCTCTACGCCGCGTGCGGACCCAGCTCGCGCACGATGTCTTCGGGCGACAAACGTTCGCCTTCATTCATTCGGGCAAGCAGGCCGTCGATGATCGCCTTGGCTTTGTCCTTTTCGAAGTCCTTGATGAACCCGTCGCAGAAGTGTTCGCCCGCCATCGCGCGGTTTATTTCGTGTTCTTTGTTGTGATCCTGCAACTCGGTGAAGTACACCACGCGATATTCCATCGCATAGGTCGTCTCGCGGTAAATCTCGTACATGGTTTTATCGGACTCAAACGCCATCGAAACGACGATAACATGCTCCCCAAGCCTGCCGTACCCTCAGCAAAACGCGGCGAAGTGCCGATCCCTACCGTATGTGGTGGATTCTCGCGTTCGTCGCCGCCGTTGTGCTTCTTCTTTGCTGGCCCACCAGGACCCGGCGGTTTCTGTTTGAACTAAGCCAGGCCGGACGCGCCGTCGCGGCACGCGATTGGAATCTGTTCGCCCAGCATTCCGCGCGGGCGCGCGAAGCGGCCACACGTTTGAAGCCCGGTCCCGCGGCCCACTTCTACACTGCCGACCTCGACTTCCTCTGCGGCCAGGCAGCCTACCTGCAAGGCAGGTTCGATGAAGCCGTTCCGCTGCTCGAACACGCGATTGAAGGATACGAACGCAGCAACGATTGCCAAAAGGCGATTAGGATCTCCGTGGTGCGCAATCAGTTGGGCGACCTTCGCTACGACCAGTCCGATCTGGGGCAGGCCGAGCGCGAATTCCGCAGCGCCGCTCAGACCATTAGTTATGGCCTCGACCCTGCGATGTCCATCTTCTCGCTCCAACGTCTGGCCGACGTGCTGCTCGAACAGCAACGTTTCGACGATGCCCGCGAGATCGTCCACCAGTGCATGGAATTCGAGCGAAAACTCCTCACCGAAGCGCTGGCAAAGGAAGGAAAATCGCTCTCCGAATGCATCGTCAAGTCGATGAGCGCGCCCGATCTTGCGCTCGCCAATCGCGACTTCGTCCAGGCCGAGCAGTTGTTCCAAGAGAAAGTGAACCACTGGAACGGTATGG
>DASRHX010000484.1:0-2973 GCA_035650295.1 Bryobacteraceae bacterium
CGTCGAGCACCAGAATATGGGTTTTAACGAGCCGACGCGAGTTATCACGACATCTCAAATACATAGCTCGCGCCCGGATTCCTGAGTTCGAATCTCACCACCCCAGCCAGCCAGTCCGGTCTCCACCACTGACGGCTGCGCGGCCGATTCTCGAATTGCGCGTGTATGGTAGCGTTAATTGGTTGGGCATCGTGCTGTTGAAATTCCGAGAGACTTCGCGTTCGCGTTAGCTTGCGATGGGATGATGGGCGGAGGAGCGGTGCGCAGGCTTTTGATCGCTTTCGCCGCCATCGTTGCGGCTTCGTCGGTTGCACACACTCAGCAATGCGGCGACCCGCCACGTGTCGACGATCAATCGCTCAAAGGTGAACTCGAAGGCAAAGCGAAGTTTCTTTCCGGCTGGATCGGCGACGCCGGCCTCAAGGGCCAAGTTGAGATGGCGCGTTCGGACGTGCTCAGCAAGTACCCGAACGCGGATCGGGTACGCGCCGACGCCTATCTCTCGTACATGTTCTGCACTTTCGTACTGACCGACGCCAAGCTCAGCTCGGAGGAGAAATTCCGTAAGATTCTGGAATTCCGGCAGAGTCTGACACCAGCACCCAAGTGACGATCCCTCGGCAACACCGCAGCCGCCATGACATTCGCCAGGGCGGCCGCCCATATCGTTCAGGTCGGCTGAATCCAGGAGTTATGAGTGCGCACGGAGTTTGCCGCTCTAGCGATCCTTCTCGCCAGCATATCGCTGGTGCGCGCGCAACAGTGTGGGGACCCGCCGCGCGTCGATGATGAATCGCTGAAGGCGGACATCGAAGGCAAGGCAAAACTGCCATTCGAACTGATGGCCGAAGGCGACGTGAAGGCGCGAGTCCAAACGCTGCGCGCCGACGTCTTTAGCAAGTATCCGGATGCGGCCAGAGCGCGCGCGGAGGCGTACTTCCAGTACATCTTCTGCACGAACGTGCTTGGCGACGCGAAGCTGTCGCCTCAGGATAAAGTTCGTTTGATTCAGGACTTTCGGCAGGCCAGCGGATTGATCGAGGCACAGAAGGAGTTTCTTTCGCGCTATGACCAAATCCAACGAGAAACCGGCCTAAAGGATGGCGCGCTGGCGCGCTTCTTCAGGGAAATCGGCGAGGATTCTGTCTCGCCCGATGAACTCTATCCGAAGCTGATGCAGATCGCTGCCATGTTCAATTCACTCCGGCAGCAGATTCGAGCGCTTCCGGAAGGTGATGCGATTGGCGGACTCAAGCGACAGGCAGACGCGGCTTTGGATGACGGTGCGTATAGCGTACAGTCTCGCCTGGCTCGACTGACCAATGTCCATACCCGAGAAGCCCCGGTCCCGGATCCCCGAAACTCCAGGCCGGGGCTTCCTCATTAATCAGAGAAGCCCGTAGAAGACGAAAATGGACGAGACCTTAATCACTATCCTCACCATTGTGATCATTCTCGGTGGGTTATGGTGCGGCCGGGGCTGGTACCGCCGGTGATTACAGGAATCCCGCGCAGTAAGCATTCGCAGGAAAGCATGCTTCGTTAGCCGCCGGGGGGAGGGTGTAAATTTGAAATGGGTCCCATCTGATGGCGGTGAGATCGACGTAGCCGGCGGCGAGGCGAAACGCTGCGGCATTGTCAGAACCGTAGGACGTCAGGCCACCGGCGGCGGCGAAGTATCGCTCATAATAGACTGCGGGCAGTCGGTGACGTGCGGCGAGCGCGATGATCTGATCGCGATGCATGATGGCGAACGCGCTGCCCGTCAGTATCAGACCGCCGTTCGGGCTGCGTGCGAAAGCCATAAGGTCGCGCTCCAGGCCTGAGACATCGCTCACATCGACGGGGCGCAACTCCACGCCGAACGCCGGCGCAACCGATTGAATTGCGCCCCACAGCCCAATTCCGGCGGTAATCGCGGGATCGCGAAGGATCGCTACTCGCGTCACGCTTGGCGCAACCTCCTTGAGCAACTCCAACCATTTTGCGCCAATGCCATATTCAAATGGCGTAAAGCCCGTGATATTGCCGCCCGGCCGCGCCAGGCTTTCGACATATCCGGCGCCGACCGGATCGGGCGCGTTCGCGAACACAATCGGCACGGTGCGGGTTGCCCGCAGCAATGGCCCTACTGTCGCGCTGCCACTCGCGAAGATGACGTCCGGTGCAAGCGCAACCAGTTCTGCCGCGTGTCTGCGCGTCTCACCCTCATTGCCTGCGGACCAGCGAGAGTCGATCTCAATGTTGGTTCCGACGGTCCATCCCAATTGTTGCAGCCCTTGCAGAAACGCCGCGTAGCGGGCTTGCACTTGCGGATCGCTCGCGGTCCAGGGCATGAGCGCGCCCACGCGTCGCATCTGTTTGCGCTGCTGCGCGCGCACCGCGAGCGGCCACGCCGCCGCCGTGCCGCTGAGCAGCGCGATGAGCTCCCGCCGTTTCAATTGATCGAATTGCATCCGATCCCCCGCTTCGTGGGACCGCGCACGGCATAATATCGCATTAGCGGTTGGTAGTCTGGGGTTATCTTTTGCAACCGGTCAGCGGGCGGCGCGCGGAAATCCGGCTTTGGGCCGTCCGCCGCGGCGGTCAAAGCCAGTGACTAGTGTCGCCAACGCACCAACGTCGGAATACGCACACAACGCCGGGGGGAGGGTGTAAAAGCAAACCGGGTCCCATCAGATGGCGGTGGTCACGCAAGATCGCGATCGGCCCCCTAGCACTTTCGACGCCGCAAACGCCGCCCGGGGTATTCTGCCTAGGCCGCGGAAGCGGTTAACAGATGTCGAGGGGTAAGAGAGATCGCCTGACCGGCAGAGAAAGAGCACTGCAGCGACACCTACACGTTCGGCATTAGTTGGGGAGGCGGCGATGACAATAAACAGGGCGGCGCTCCAGGCAAAGTTGGCGGAAGCAAGTAGCATTTGGACTGCGGCGAAGGGCGATGACGACGGAATTAGGCAGCGGCGTGACGCC
>DASRHX010000485.1:0-4820 GCA_035650295.1 Bryobacteraceae bacterium
GGGTGGTGATAGCGGCCACTCAAAACCGGAACGTTCTACTTTGCTCGAAAGCGGAACTTTCTACTTTGCCTTGACAGTGCTAATGCCCGAAAAAATACCAACGGAATGAATGGAGTAAGAGGGAACGTGCAGCGTTTTTCAGTTTGGCTCCCCAGAACCATAGTTTCCGACCACCTCTCCGCTCCGCAAGTTATTGATTCTATGTGATCCAGTTTTTTGGCGGCATGATGCCTGCCCATCGTGGACACGTTTCGAACTTTTTGCTTCGGTAGTCTGGGGAAGCTCTGAGAAATGGAGGGCTGAATCGAGGATGGTACGTGGGGCAAGACGGATTAAAATCTCTTGGAGAGGACACTGACCCTCTTCCGTTCCATGAATGATGTTTAGCGCTTTATTTTCAATCAATTTCCGCATTGCAATGCGCAACTATTTGCGAAAAAAACACCACTTCTTTCTTGCACCGTCAACAAGCCATCGCCTGAGAGTTTGATCGTGGTCGCCAATCAGCTCTGAACGCGCGTGCTCGCCCCAACAGGGCGGACTTCATGCTGAGGCCGAAGAATGTGAGAACTTTCACGTACGGTGGGTACCGCTCACTTGAAACTGCTCCACAGTTAGGATCAGTCGGCTAGTCTCGTGGGCAGCACGCATCCTACCCGCAGCATCTCCCTGTATCTCATTTGTGAAGCTTTGACCAGTTGCGGTCGCCTTCCTGAATGCGCGCCGCCGTGTCCTGTTCCCATTTCTTCTGGATCCGCTTGTTGTAGTTCAAGTACAGCTTGCCATTTACAATGCGCCATGCCTCAGGGTCGCCATTCGCCGTGTAGCCCTTACTTACCGCCCAGGCGCAGTAGCCGCCGTATTGGGGCGCGTACTTGGCGGGTTCTCTTTGAAAGAGGTCGCGATGTTCGGGGGAGATGAAGCGCCACTTGGCACCCATCCAATCTGCCGTGTACTGGGGAGAACCTTTGGCCGGGCGGCCATCGGTGAAATAAGACACGACATCGTAGCTGTGAATGGCGAGGCCGTTATGTTTGTTCACGGTGTCCACCGGCGATTTTGCAGGGAGCGGAAGCGTGAACACGCCGATCGCGAGAAAAAGAAAGTTTCGTCTCATGTCCCTCACATGCCGCGAGGGCGAATCCCTATTCCGCTCCGGAGGGCCGGGAATAACCACCGGCAACGATGGGATCTCGCCAGTGGATCGAAACACAACTGGAGAATCAATGCTGAGACTGGAAGGCAAGAACATACTCGTGACGGGCGCTGGCTCGGGCATTGGCCAAGCCATCGCCGTGCGGTTTGCACGCGAAGGCGCGAACGTGGCCATCAACTACCGCTCCGGTCCGGAGATGGCCGAAGAAACACGCAGCCGGGCGCGGGAAGCGGCCCGCATGAATGGAGCCATCGGTGCGAAGACCATTCTCGTGCCGGCCGACGTGGCCAGGGAGGAAGATGTCGCCAGCATGTTCGCAACCGTCGCGAGAGAGTTCGGCCGCGTTGATGTGCTGGTGAACAACGCGGGCATTCAGAAGCCCTCCGCCAGCGAGGACATCGAAATGGCCGACTTCGACCGCGTCCTCGGCGTCAACCTCCGTGGCGCGTTTCTGTGCGCACGCGAAGCCATCCGCCATTTTCTCTCACGTCCCGGCGGCGGCGTCATCCTGAACAACTCCAGCGTCCACGAGATTATCCCCAAGCCCAAATACCTGCCCTACTCCATTAGCAAGGGTGGTATGGAGAACCTCACCAAATCGCTCGCACTTGAGTACGCCGGCCAGGGAATTCGCGTCAACGCCGTGGGTCCCGGCGCCGTCGTCACGCCGATCAACAAGGCTTGGATCGACAATCCGAAAGCACGCGGCGAAGTGGAGAGCCACATTCCGATGGGACGTGCTGCTGCGGCCGATGAGATCGCCTCTGTTTTCGCGTTCCTCGCGAGCGATGACGCCTCCTACGTCACCGGCCAAACCATCTTCGCCTGCGGCGGACTGACACTGTATCCCGAGTTTCGCGTCGCTTGGTCGTCGGGTGAGTAAGGATCTGCGCCATGACTCTCGAAAACAGAGCGGTCCTCATCACAGGTGCGAAGGGCGGGCTCGGGACGCATGTCACGAACGCATTTCTCGCCGCAGGGGCCAAGGTCGCCGGAGTGTCGCGCTCCATTCAGCAGAGCGACTTCGATCACCCGGCTTTCACCGCCATCCCCGCCGAGTTGAGCTCACGCGATGCCGCGGAGACATTGGCGGGCGAAGCGATCTCGCGATTCGGACGCATCGACGCAGTCGTCCATTTGTTGGGCGGATTCGCGGGCGGGACAACGGTCGCCGATAGCGACGACGAGACGCTCGAGCAGATGTTCGATCTGAACTTCCGCTCGCTGTTTCATATCTCACGGGCGGTGCTTCCCGGTATGCGTTCGCGGCGCACGGGTTCGCTGCTCGCCGTCGGAAGCCGCACGGCCGTGGAACCGCAACCGGGCTTCGGGCTTTACTCCGCATCAAAGGCGGCGCTCGTATCGCTCGTCCGCACCATCGCGAAAGAGAATGCCTGTTGCGGTATCGCGGCCAATGTTGTCTTGCCTGGCACGATGGATACGCCGACCAACCGCAAGGCGATGCCCGATGCCGACACTTCGAAATGGGTGCGGCCCAACCAGATCGCGGCGCTGCTCGTTCACCTGGCTTCGTGCCAGGCCACGCAATTGAGCGGAGCCGTGATCCCGGTCTACGGCGGAGAGGTCTAAATGAGCGTCCTTGCGGCCGGTTGGATGGCGGCCGCGCTCGGCCTCTACGCCGGGATTGGGCTCGTGTTCGCGATCCCGTTCCTCGCTTGGGGATTGCCGCGAATCGATGCCGCTGCCCGCGGTTCGAGCCTCGCGTTTCGCCTGTTCATTCTCCCCGGCGTCGCCACCTTTTGGCCACTCCTGCTGCGCCGCTGGCTGAGGAGCGCAATATGACCGCGCCGCTTCGACGCACGCATCGCGTCGTGTGGACCGTGCTCGCGCTGCTGCTGCCACTGTTGCTCGCGGCAAGCCTCGCTGTGCGCACTGATTCAACTCCTATCAATCGTGAGCTTCATCTGCCATGAGCGTTTCGTATCAAGCCATATTTTGGAACCGCCAGAAGAAGATCTACGACGTTACTATCGTCGCCGGAGTCGTACTGTACCTGGCGGCTTTCGCTGGCGTCGGGGCCCTCCTCCACCCCGACGCCACGGCGGAAACGCTGCTCATTCGCGGCTTGGGTAGTCTCGCGCTACTCATGCTGCACATCATCCTTGCCATCGGCCCCGTGTGCCGCCTTGATCCGCGCTTCCTGCCCCTGCTCTACAACCGCCGCCACCTTGGCGTCGCAATGTTTACCATCACCCTCTCGCACGGCGTATTTTCGCTAGTGCAATTTCACTCCGGTGGCGATGTGAATCCCCTGGTGAGCCTGCTTTCGAGTAACCAGCGCATTGACAGCCTCACGCACTTCCCCTTCCAGCAATTAGGATTCTTCGCGCTGATTATTTTCTTCCTGATGGCTGCCACCAGCCATGATTTCTGGTTGCACACACTCTCGCCGCGCGTGTGGAAGACGCTGCACATGGGTGTGTATATAGCCTATGCGCTCGTATTCGCGCACGTCTGTCTCGGCGCGCTGCAATCGGAACTCAGCCCCATCCTCCCCGCCATACTCGCCCTCGGCCTCGCCACCATCACGACGCTCCACCTTCTCGCCGCCCGCAAAGAGAGCGCCGTCGATCGAATGCAGCTCAACGCCGCCGCTGAAGGCTTCCTCGACGCCGGCGCCATCGACAGTATTTCCGAAAAGTGCGCGCGGGTTGTGACGCTCGGCAGCGAACGCGTCGCCATCTTCCGCTACGACGGCAAAGTCTCCGCGGTCTCGAACGTTTGCCGCCATCAAAACGGACCCCTCGGCGAAGGCAAGATCGTCGACGGCTGCATCACCTGCCCCTGGCACGGCTATCAATACATCCCCGAAACCGGCGCATCGCCGCCGCCTTTTCCGGAAAAGGTCGAAACCTATCGCACCCGCGTCGCGAACGGCCGCGTGTGGATCCACCCGCAAGCCCACCCGCCCGGCACGCGCATCGAACCGGCGGTGATCGCATGATGCGGCGCACCGTGTTCGCTTTGTTGCTGGTCACCGTCGCGATCGCGCTCACTCTCACCACCGCACAAGGCCCTTTCGATCAAAGCTCATTCGCCTTCCAGCAGTACACAGGGTACTTCGGAACGGTCTTCGCTTCACCCGCACCGATGCTCGTTGCGGCCGAAGGTACGTTTCTTCTCACCCGTCCCGGCAAGCACGGTGCGGACGTGGACCAGTGGGGTGACGGCTTAGTACGTCTCCGAGGTGCGCTCATCCAATCCGGTCGGGATCGAATGCTCGAAATCGAACCGGGCTCCATTCGTGCCGCAAGTGGTCCGCCGCGTGTACCGCCGCCAATCGAACACATCGGCAACTTCCACCTCACTGGTGAGATCGCCGACGGCAAGTGCTACCTCGGCGTCATGAACACCGCGCGCGGCAAAGTCCACCGCGACTGCGCCGTGCGTTGCCTCAGCGGCGGCGTTCCGCCCATGTTCCTGGTGCGCGACGCCGCGGGCACGCTGCACACATTACTCCTCACCGGCATGGGACGCGATGTCCTCGACTACGTTGCTGAGCCCGTGCGCTTGAGCGGTGTCCTGCAGCGCGTTGGTTCACAGATTGTTTTGAAGGCTAACCCAGCCAGCCTGCGGCGGGAATAAAGCCCTGCCGGCGCCTGATTGCTTAGGCAGCCATGCAAGCCGATTTTCAATCGCTTCT
>DASRHX010000486.1:0-2939 GCA_035650295.1 Bryobacteraceae bacterium
AGCGGTCCGTTGCGGAAGAAGCGCCGGAAGAGATCCATCCCCTCCTCGCTGTTTTCGTCGTCCTCGCCAGCCGGTGGACGAACGCGGTTCCGTGTGTTCTCTTGCCTGGATTTGTATTCGGTCGAGATGTTCACCACCGCCGGCTCCACCTTGTTCACGATCGCCGTGAACTCGTTCTGGAGTTTTACCGGCGAGGGGATCTTCAGCGGTATTGCGTCGGTGACAGGCTTGTCCTGCCCTTTGTCGGCCCGCACCTCGTTGTGCATTAAGGTGCCAATCAGTATGCCGATCGCCAGGGTGCCCATGATTAGGGCAAGCGACATCATTTTCGGTTCGCGGACTCTTTGCTTCCAGTTCATGCGATCAACGGCCTCCTCGTGAGGCGACATTCCTTAATTATAGGCGTCCCGGCAACCGGGCGAATCCCCCCTATCCAGCATCGGCGGATTGCGGCGATTTCGCCACGGGCTTCCACTCGACGACGCCGACTCCGACGAGAATTAACACGGCCCCTGCGGCAGCCGGTGCTCCGAGCCGCTCGCCCAGCACCCAATAAGACGTGAGCCAGGCCGAAATGGGTTCCAACGCGAAAATGAGCGCCGCCCGCGACGGCGTCGTATGCTGTTGCGCCCAAGCCATTACGGAAAAGGCGAGCGCCGTGCAAACCAGCCCCGTCAGGGCGATGCTCATCCACGCCGCCATCGACGGACGGAGCACTAATGGCTCCACCCGCGCGCCCGCCGCCAGCCCGCACAGTAGAGCTACCGTCATCACCTGCACTAGGGCCAGCACCCCAAACACGCCGCTTTGCTGCACATAGTGACCGACCACGATGATGTGAATGGCAAACAGCACCGCGCAGCCGATCGTCAACAAATCGCCGAGGTTCCAGTCCCCCGCGGCCTGCCCCGGCACGGCCAGCGTCATCAGCGCGGTTCCAGCCAGCGCGATTGTCGCTCCCAGCGCTTCCATCCAACGCGGCATGGTCCGATAGACGAGCGCCACAAGAATCGGTACCAGCACTACATTCAATGCTGTCAGGAAGCCGGAGCGCGCGGGCGTCGTGTAGCGCTGCCCGTAGGTTTGCAGGAGATAAGCTCCTGTCAACAGCAAGCCGCACCAGATGCCTCCAAGCAGCCCTTGCCTGCCCTTCCGCCAATCAAGCAACAGCGGCCGGCGGTAGAGCACCAGCAATACGATGCCCGCCAGGGCAAAGCGCAGAGCCAGAAAGAGGATGACACTGACATCGTCGAGGGCCTGCTTTACCAGCGTGAATGACGAACCCCACAGAAGAGTCACCGCTGCCAGCGCCCATTCGGCGCGTGCCGGCGACGTGGACCGCATGAATCTATCGCCGTCCGGACGTTAGTTGTGGGTCGAGGTCCCCGATGAGCATCAAAACGAGAAGCAGTATGCGGCGCAGGCCGGCCTCCCGCCCCTCGGCGTGAAACCATTCGGCTGGCGTGTGTGCCCCGCCTCCGCGTCCTCCCGCCCCAATGGAAACTGCCGGAATGCCCAGCGACATGGGAATGTTGGCGTCCGTGGAGGCGCAGTCCAGTTGAGCCCGGATATTCAAATGCCGGTCCACCGCCAACAGGTGTTCGAGCAAAGAAGACGAGCTGGCCAGCCGCCCGCCCGGCCGTGAACCGATCTCGCGCACCTTGGCCGTCACCCGCGCCGCGCCAGCGCCGTTGCGCTCCACCGTCACCGTGCTGTTTTCCGCTTCGAGCGCCCGTTCGAGCGACTGCGTCATCAGCGCCGCCATCTCGTCAATACGCCCCGGGCTCTCGCTGCGCAAATCGAGCTTGGCCTTGGCCAGCACGGGAATCGAGTTAATCGATGTGCCGCCTTCGATGAGCCCAAAGTTCCACGTCGTGCGCGGACCCTCGGCCTGAACGCCGGGAAGCTGCGCCGCGCTGTCGCAAAAATAGGTAATTGCACGGCCCAGCGTGTGAACCGGATTGCCCGTTCCGAAATCGCTCCAGGAATGTCCGCCGGGACCGTCGATGGTGATCTCAAAACGGCGGCTGGCCAGAGCGCACGTAGTGATGTGATCCGTCGAAGGCCCGTCCAGCACGACGAAGGCCGAAGCCCGCGCGCCCAGGCCCGTCGTCCGGCACAAATAACGCATGCCGCTCAGATTGCCCTCGCCCTCCTCGCCGACGTTGGCGACCAACACCAGCGGTAGCGCCACTCCGGACAGCGCCGGAGATTCTTCCACCGCGCGCGCGATTGCCAGCAAGGCCGCCAGCCCGGCGCCGTTATCCGAAACCCCCGGCCTGCTCAGCCTCCCGTCGCGGGTGGCAATGACTTCTTCCGGCCCACGCGGGGAAAGCACCGTGTCCAGATGCGCCGTCACGACGACCACCGGACCTTTCTCCATCACCGCTTTGGGACCAGGGCGGTTGGCGACGACGTTACCGGCGCGGTCCAGTTTGGCTTCCCAGCCGCACTGGCGCAGTTGCGCCGCCATCCATTCGGCGCGGCGCTGTTCTTGGAAAGTGGGTGCTGCGATACGGCACAATTCGGCGTGCCGCTCGTTGGTCCATTTTCGCTCCCTCGCGAACCAGTCCAACGCCGCGCGCACGTCTGGCATGGTTGCCAGGTCGGAAGCGCTAGTCGTGGAGACGGAGCCGGAGCCCTGCCCCAGCAAAGTGCCGGGCATGAACTCCCAGTGTACCGTGCGGCGATTCGGCCCACGAATTTTGACTCGGCGAGCCGCGGAATCGGTAGACGCTAGGCGCGCCTACACGCGGGGAATCCCCGCATCGAGCAGGTCAGGAGTCACTCCGATGACACTCCGCCGTGGCCCACCACTCTACTCGTTTCGTAGCGCGACGAGCGGATCAACTCGCGAAGCCCTGTGGGCGGGAACCCACGCCGCCAGCAACGCTACGCCTGCCAACATCGCAACCGCCACGCCGATCGCGACCGGATCC
>DASRHX010000487.1:0-4942 GCA_035650295.1 Bryobacteraceae bacterium
CGTCGCGCGTTGTGCTCGAAGGGCGGCTCGGACTCAGCCGGTTTGCGTTCGACGGCACGCCCTTGGGCTTCGACTCGCCGGACGCGGCCAAAGTGCAGGTACCGGGACTGGGCGCGGACGCCCGCACGGCTTCGACGATCAGTGTCACGGGGCTCACGGCGTTCGGGCCCACGACCGGAGTGCCGAACTACTCGACGCAGACGGCGTTTCAGTACGTGTTTAATACGTCGATCACGAGCGGACGGCACGGGATCAAAACGGGAATCGACGTGAAGCGCCATCGCCGGAACAACGATTTCGTCTCGGCGCAGAAGACAGGCGCATTCAGCTTCGTGCCGAACTCCACCAGCCAGACCGGAGTAAGCGGCGGAGGCGTCGGCTTCGCGAGCTTTTTGCTGGGGCTGCCTTCGACCATCAATCGCGGATTCGTCGGCGGAACCACCGGGCGCCGCAACACGGAACTCGGCCTTTACATTCAGGACGAATTCAAGGTAAATCCGAATCTCACTATAAATCTCGGACTCCGCTATGAATACTTCCAGCCCTGGTACGAGATTTTCGACCGCATGAGCACGATCGATCTTTCGAACGGGCGCGTGGTGCCGGCAGGGCCCGACAACAAGTTCGGCCGCGCGCTCCGGCAGCCCGATAAGAACAATCTCGCGCCGCGGGCCGGCATCGCCTGGCGGACGCCGATGCAGCTCGTGGTGAGAGCCGGTTACGGGATCAGCTATATCGAGGAGTTCGGTGGCAACGGCACGAACCCGATTCAGAATCCTCCGAATTCGTTCACGCAGAACCTCGTCTATTCGACGATCCAGCTTCCGCCGACAAAGCTCAGCGATGGAATTCCTCCACCCGCGCCATTGAACCTCAACGATCCCTCAGGACAATATCGCTTTATCGAGCCAAATGCGGTAACCGCGTATGTCCAGCAGTGGGATTTCAGCTTGCAGCGCGAGTTCGGGTCCAACTGGCTGATCGACACCTCCTACGTCGGAACGCGCGGGCTGCATATCCTGCAGATCATCGATCCGAATCAGCCTATTCCTGGACCGGGCGCCATTCCGAACCGCCGGCCCTATTTCGGCACGGCCCCGAATCTGACGCTCAGCGTAGGAGCCTCGAGCGGCGCGTCGACCTACCATTCTTTGCAGGCGAAGCTCCAGAAGCGCCTGTCGAAGGGATTCTACTTCCTGACCGCATACACGTTGAGCAAGAATATTTCCGACGGAGACTCGAACTTTTCGAATGGAACTCCCGGCGTCGCGCTCCTCGGTCAGGCCCAGGACGCCTTAAACCGCCGCGCGGAGCGAAGTTTGTCCGATACAGACCAGCTTCAACGCATGGTGACCAGTTTCGGCTGGGATCTCCCAGTGTTTGAGCGAAATCGTTATTTGGGTGGATGGCAGTTGAGCGGGATCGTTACCTTCGCCGGCGGAAACCCGTTCGACATCTTCTTCCAGCCGTCCACGTTGAACACGGGCACAACGCAGCGTCCGGACCGCATCCGCGACGGCCGAATCGACGACTGGACACTCGACCGGTACTTCGACATTACGGCGTTTGTTTCGCCGGCGGCATTTACATACGGGAACTCGGGACGCAACGTGCTGCGCGGACCGGGCGTGAATACCTGGGATTTTTCGGTGATCAAGAACACACGCTTTAGCGACCGCTACCGGTTGCAATGGCGGACCGATTTTTTCAACGCGTTCAATCACGCACAGTTCAATCCGCCGGGCAACACCATAGGAACGCCGCAGGCGGGTAGAATCAACTCGACGCGGTTCTCCACCAACCGTCAAATACAATTTGTGCTGAAATTCTTCTTCTGAGAATTCGCATCCATTACTTGAATGTCTTCTCTTTGGCGCGCTTCTTGATTTGTGGTGGCGGTTCAACACCAGGGACGGGGCCTTGCGTGTTGCGGAAGGGGATGGAGAGGACGATTTCGCGGATGAGGGTGCGGGCGCGGTAGTTGTCGGCCTTGAGGGCGTTGGTGATGCGCTGAATGGTGCATTGGTCGGGGTCGAGGAGCGAGCGGCCGAGGGCGTAGCCGAGCATCTTGCCGGTGAAATGGGCAACGAACTCATCCTTGCGGTTGAGGAGCACGTTGCGGAATTCGACGGGGCCGGAAAACGTTTCGCCCGTGGGGAGTTTGGCCGAGGCATCAATGGGGAGGCCGTTGTCCGTGTCGCGCCAGCGGCCGAGCCAGTCGTAATTTTCGAGGGCAAAGCCGATTGGGTCCATCAGATTGTGGCAGGCGGCGCAGGTGGGATTCTCGCGATGGCGGGCGAGTTTCTGACGCATGGTGAGCTTCTCGGTTTTGTCGAATGCCTTCTCAAGCGGCGGGACGTCGAGCGGGGGCGGCGGAACGGTGGTGCCAAAGACGGTTTCGAGAATCCACGCGCCGCGGACGACCGGGTTTGTCGCTTTGAAGTTCGACGTCATGGCGAGGACCGAGCCGAGGCCGAAAATGCCAGCGCGGCGGTTGTCGGGCCACTGCACCTTCTGAAAGTTGGAGCCAGGCGGGTTCTTGAGCTGGCCGGCGAGGTCGTAGAAAGTTACGAGGCGGGCGTTGAGAAACGTATAGCCGGCGTTGAGAAGATCGATGAGGCTGCGGTTCTCGTCGAGGATGTGGTGGAAGAAGAGAACGGGCTCTTCGCGGAGATCGGCGGCGACATCGGGATTGTAGTAGTGCTGCGTTTCGGTGATGGTGGGAGCGACGCGGCCGCCGACATCTTTGGTGCCGAGCCATTGGCCGATGAAGGAGTTGGCGAAGGTACGGGAGCGGGAGTCGTCGAGCATACGGTCGACTTGAGCGGCGAGAATGCGCGGGTCCTGCAGGGCGTTCTGATCGGCGAGGCGTAGGAGCTCGTCGTCGGGCATGGTGGACCAAAGGAAGTAGGAGAGGCGGCTGGCGATCTCGTAGCTGTTGAGGGGTTGGATCGCGGGTGAGTCAGTGGACTGCTCCATGTGGAAGAGGAATGCGGGAGAAACAAGCACGGTTTTGAGAGCCAACTTCACACGCTCTTCATACGGATCGCCGCGCTCGGCGGCGCGATCGTACATGGTGAGGTAGCGGTCGATTTCGGCCTGGGTGACGGCGCGGCGGAAAGCCCTGGGGAGGAACTTTGCGAGAAGGCGTCCGGCGGAGCGCCGCGGTTCGACGGGTTGCTCACCGGCTTCGATGCCCATGAGGCGATAGTGAAGCGCCTTCTTCTCGGCGGGAGGCTCGACATGGCGCTGGGCGATCGTGAGGGCGTAGATACCGATGGGCTCTTTAAGCGCTTGTACGGAGATGGTGTGCGCACCGCGCGCGAGGCGAACTCGCTGGTTGCGGGCCGTGGGTCCGCCGGATTCGTAGCGCACCACGGTGATGGTGCCGGCGTCGACGCCATCGACTTTGACGACCATGGAGCGCGGTCCATCGGTGTAGCGCTCGACCGAGAGGCGGACGTCGTATTCGCCGTCCGCGTAGACCTCAACCTTGGCGCTGACTTCGGTGTTGGGCGCAATGTCGCGGCGGGCGTCCTTGCTGGTTGCCGCTGGTTCGAGTTGCTGGGAACCGAAGGAGCGATTGAGTTCGGGAGCAATGATGGCGCGATCGAGGACTTGCTGGGCTGCCTCCAGGTAGCGCTCCATGAGGAGAGCGGGCGTGAAAAGTGTTTCGCCGTTGGTGTCGAAGCCTTCGCCGCCGGTACCGTCGGCGGGAAAGAGGTCGGTGATAGGAAGGTCAACGCCGAGCAGGTCGCGAATGGTGTTGTGATACTCGCGGCGATTCAAGCGGCGGAGAGTAACCGTGCCCGCGTAGTCGCCGAGGTCGGGGCGGCAGGCTGTTTCCTGGAGGCGTTTAGTGATCCATTGGGAGACACGGAGGCGGTCGTCCTCTGAGATCTTCGCGTCGGACGAAGGCGGCATGGTGCGGTTTTGTAACTGCACGGCAACGTTACGCCAGACGCCGCGCATGGATTCCATGTCGGCGGGAGTTTGGGCGCGGAGGAAAGCGTTGCGGCCGCGTGCATTGGCCGGGTTGTGGCACTTCGAACAATGCTCGACGAGAGTGGGGCGGATGGAGTGGGCGAACTCGTCCTCAGCGGTAGTGGGAGGCGGCACGGCTGCGAAGGAGAGCGTGGCTGCGGCGGCGAGCATGGCAAACGCATGCAGCAAAGCGGGCATGGGGTGAGTATATATCGCGAGCGCGTGGGAGCATTGGGGCACGGGCTGGCAGTCGACAGGCCGGGAGGTCTGTCGCACGTGGGCCTAGACGCCCCAGCAGTAATCTTCGACGGCTTTGTCGAGCGTTTCGTCGTGCTCGGTGATGCGCATGAGCTCGAGGCGAATGGCGTCGAGCATTGCCAGCCATGAGGCTTCGATGACGTTGTCGGAGACGCCGACGGTGGCCCAGGAGCGTTTGTGGTCGCTCCATTCGACTAACACACGCACCTTGGCCGCAGTTCCTTTCTTCTGATCGAGCACGCGAACTTTGTAGTCGGTGAGCCGCACGTTCATGATCTGCGGATAGAGCGTGGAGAGACACTGGCGGAGGCAAACGTCGAGCGCGTGTACGGGTCCGTGGCCGGAAGCGGTGGCCGAGTGAACCCCGTCCTGCGCCTTGATGTTCACCGTCGCCGTTGTGATCGAGTGCTTGCCATGGGTGATCTTGTTGTTCACCTCGAGGTTGATGACCTCAAAGAAGTGAACGTTGGGATGGAGCGCTTCACGGACGAGCAGTTCGAAAGTGCCTTCGGCGGCTTCCAGTTCGTAGCCCAGGTATTCGAGATGCTTGATGCGTTCGAGCAGTTCACGGCGCGCGTCTTCGCTGAGGCGGTCGGCGAGGCCCTTCTCTTTGAGCTTGTAGATGACATTGCCGCGGCCCGACATGTCGCTAAGGAGCACACGCTGGCGGTTGCCGACAAGCTCCGGCGGAATGTGCTCG
>DASRHX010000488.1:0-2972 GCA_035650295.1 Bryobacteraceae bacterium
CGTCTTCACCAGGTCGACGCTTACACCCTTGGTGAGCATGGGCGTGATGACCATGAAGATGATCAGCAACACGAGCATCACGTCGACCATCGGAGTGACATTGATGTCGGATACCGGCGGCGGAGCTTTTTGTAGTTTCACTGGAACACTCTCCTCTTCACTCCCGCGTGCGGGCCAGGGTGGAGGACCCGGCGGATCGGGATCCTCCATGCACTGCCCAAATCAACTCGCGGATACGCAAATCTGACTGCGGGTAATGAACCGAGGGGTTATTTGCCCGCGCCGGCCTTCGCACCGGAACGCTTAATAAAGTAATCGATCAGCTCGGAGGAGCTGTTGCCCATCTCCACGTCGAGCGATTCGAGCTTAGACGTGAATAAGTTGAACATCCACACGGCCGGGATGGCGACGAACAGGCCGATTGCGGTGGCCACGAGGGCTTCCGAAATACCGCCTGCGACGGCGCCGAGACCGGTCGACTTCTCCGACGAAATGCCTTTGAACGCGTTGATGATGCCGACAACCGTGCCGAACAGCCCGACGAACGGCGCCGACGAACCGATGGTGGCCAGCGCCGCGATGCCGCGCTTCAGCTCGGCGTGGACGATGGCTTCGGCGCGCTCGAGAGCGCGGCGGCTGGCTTCGATGGTTTCACCCGAAATGTCCGAACTCATGTCGTGAGCTTTGAATTCCTGGAGACCGGCGACGACAACCTTGGCCAAGTGCGATTTCTTGTAGCGGTCGGCAATCTTGATCGCTTCGTCGAGCTTGCCCTCGCGCAACGCGCCGGCGACGGCGGGAGCGAACAGGCGGGACTGCTTGCGGGCAGCCGAGAAGGCCATCAGACGATCGATCATGATGCCGATCGAGTAAGCGGACATGATGAAGAGGACGATGACGACCGCACGCGCCGCCCAGCCCATCTGGTTCCACATCGACAACAAGTCGAATCCGACGGCTCCACCCTCCTGCAGCAGCAGGAAAGCAGAGAGTTGAAGGTTTACTAGCATTTTGGTTTCTCCTGCGAGTTGATTTATACGAAAAAACCCAGAACCGCGAGATTACTGGGTCAGCGTGAAATTGACATCGATCTGCGTAATAACCTGTACCGGCTCACCGTTGAGCAAAGTAGGCTGGTAAACCCACTGCCGCACGGCGTCCTGCGCCGACTGCACCAGAAGCGGGTGGCCGCTGATGAGCTGCAAATTTTGGATGGTGCCGTCGTTACCGATGATGGCAGTGAACTTGACTTGTCCCTGGATGCGCGCCTGGCGGGCCAACGGAGGATACACAGGCTTGGGTTGGCGAACCAGTTTGGCGGACTGCACGTTGCCGCCGACACGAATCACTTTCGGCTGAGCCGGCTTGGGGGCTTCCTTCACCGGGGGAGGCGGCGGAGGCGCGGCGCTGGGAACCGAACCGATGATGCCGCCGATGACACCGCCCATCTGCCCGCCGGGAACGCCGCCCGGCACGCCACCGACGACACCCACGGCGCCGGACGCGGGCGGAGGCAATTCGTCTTCCTTGATGACAGCGATGTCTTTGGGAATCACTTTGGGCGCCATCAATCGGCCCGCGTCGAATTGGCGCGGAATCACTTTCACCACCTTAATTGGAGCCGCGGGAGGAGGCGGCGGAGGCGGAGGTGGCGGCGGAGGCGCGAGGAAGGTCGTCAACTGAACGCCCGGCAAAGTCTCAAACCAGATCATCGGAATGATCACGGCGAAGGCGAGCAACCCGATCTGAATGAGCGTGGAAATCAATACGGAAGACGACTTGCGCGTCCTACCTTCGCTTTCGATCAAGCTCTGTTCAAACATAATTTCCAGTTCCCTTCTCCACCCCCAGCGGGTGGCTCCTCCGTTTGGCGAAGGTCATATCATACCAGCACTCGCACGCACCGCAAAGGCGAAAGGGTACTACTTGCGCGCGGTTTTGGTTTTTTCCTTCCGCACAGGCTCTTTCTCGCGTGGTTCACTGCTCACGCGAGGAGCCGCCGAGACGGCCGCGGCCGTCCTATGACGGGCACTCATACGGTCGTGCCACCAGATGACAATTGGACTTGCGATGAACACCGACGAATACGTGCCGACGATGATGCCCATCACCAGGGCAAAGGCAAATCCGTTCAAAACCGGACCACCAAAAATCCACAGCGCGAGCACGGTCATGAATGTGAGGCCCGCGGCCAAAAAGGTTCGTGAAAGCGTCTGGTTGACGCTCAAGTTAATGATCTCCGCCAGGGACTGACGGCGCATCGTCTTCACGTTTTCGCGCACACGGTCGAAGATGACGATGGTGTCGTTCATCGAATAGCCAACCAGGGTGAGCAACGCGGCAACGACGGTAAGCGAGATTTCTTTGTCGAAGATCGAAAACAGGCCGATCGTTACGATGGTGTCATGGAAGACGGCGATCACGGCGGCAACGCCGTAGATCCACTCGAAACGGAGAGCGATATAAATCAGCATACCGCCCAGCGCAAACAGGGTGGCCATGATGGCCTGCTGGCGGAGCTCGGCGCCAATCTTGGGGCCGACCATTTCCGCGCTTCGAATAACGAACGGCGAGAGCGCGAACTCAGATTTTAGCGCTTGAATGGCCTGAGAAGGAACACCTTCGACATTCTTTAATTCGTCAAAGTTGGAAATCAGGCCCGACCGCGGCGGCGTATCGCGGTAGGTCAGCAGCTTGGCCGCAATATCCTGCAATTGTTCGGTGGAAAGATTCTGGCCGAGATTCTGCATCGGAGTGCGCAGCGCTTCCGCCAGCGCGTCACGTCCGATGGCATGAAAGTCCGGCTTTCCCGATGCGCCGCCGAACTTGGCGGCGAGAGTATCGCGAACATGGGTGCGCTCAGCTTCCAACTGCTGCTCGCCGGCGATCTCGGTGCCGATCATGAGCTCGTTGGAGCCCACGATGCGCTGCACCGAAATCTCTCCCTTGATCTTGTCACTCAATGCCTTGCG
>DASRHX010000489.1:0-2674 GCA_035650295.1 Bryobacteraceae bacterium
TATCAGCACGAAGCTAGCCAAGGCCAGCCGGCGGCCGGTCTTCTATGGCAACATCACGCAACAGGCGGTGGCGCCGGACAAATGGCGCAAGCAGTTAACGGAAGCCGAGACCATGATGCGCCAGGGACATCGCGCCTACCAGTTCGTCATGCCACGGCCCGGAGACTTGCGTTATACGCTGAAGACCGCCCAACATTTCGACGCCATGGCGACCTGGAAAACCGTCATGCTGCTCCCGCTGGAGCAGCGCAAAGAATTGTTCCGCGACTCGGAGACCCGCGCCAAGCTCCATTTTGAGGCCGTCGAGACGCCCAATAATCCCAGTCACGCTGGAGACTTCACGCGCCGCTGGGATTTGCAGTTCGTGTTCCGGCCGGCGCTGCCGAAAAACCAATACCTCAAGGGCAAGAGCATGGCCGAGATCGCGCGCGAACAGAACAAAGACGTGCTCGACGCGTTCCTCGACCTGGCGCTGGAAGAAAACCTGGAAACGGAATTCGAAAGGCGCGAAGTGAACAGCGACGAAGGCGCCATGACGGCACTCCTCACCAGTCCGTACACCGTCATCGGACAGTCGGACGGTGGGGCCCACGTGGTTTTTCGAACCGACTATAGCTACTCCACCTATCTGTTGTCTCACTGGGTCCGGGAGAAAGAAATCATGTCACTGGAGGACGCGATCCGAAAGCTCACTTTCGTGCCGGCGTCGCTGTTCGGATTCTCCGACCGGGGGTTGGTGCGCCCCGGCATGGCCGCAGACCTGATGGTATTCGATCCTGCGACCATCAGCCCGCTGGAACCGGGCGAGGCACACGACTTGCCAGGCGGAGCCAAGCGCCGCAAACAACTCGCTCAGGGGATCGAGTGGACCGTGGTGAACGGGCAAGTGCTCATGGAAAGAGGCAAACACACGGGCGCTTATCCCGGCAAGGTCGCGCGCAACACAAGCCCCGCGCAGCAATAGCCGTCATCTGCGACTCTTGCCGCTCCTAGGCGGAACTAACGTTGTTGACTAGATGGAATTACTCGTCCGTTTAGTCGACAGCGTTTCCGCCACTGATGAGTAGATCTACAACCCGGAGAGTAAAGCCAGCAACTAGCCAACTTCAGATCCCTCTGCCGATGGATTGATGGCCTCGCGCGATTGCCATCGCTAATTCTCACCTGCTAGAGAATAATGAACCTGCTGAAAGCCGGCCCCTATGAGATTGTCAGTACTCGATCAATCGACGGCGTCCAAAGGTAGAGCGCAGGACAGCGCCATCCGTGAGACGCTCGAACTCGCCCGCCATTGTGACGCGCTGGGTTATCATCGCTACTGGGTCTCGGAGCACCACAACTCCGGCAGTATCGTCGGCACCGCTCCCGAGATACTCATGGCTGCGATCGCGGCCACCACGCCGCGTATCCGCGTCGGCAGCGCGGGCGTCATGCTGCCGCACTACTCGGCGCTGAAAGTTGCCGAGCAGTTCCGCGTCCTGGAGGCTATTGCACCGGGCCGAATCGATCTGGGAATCGGACGTGCTCCCGGATCGGACCAGATGACGTCATATGCCCTCAATCCAAATCCCCAGAACGTGCTCGATCAATTTCCCCGGCAAGTCCAGGAGCTGCGACACTGGGTATCGGGGACTCCGCTGCCCGAGAGGCACCCGTTCAGTCGAGTCGTTGCCCAGCCGACGGGGCCAAGCAGTCCGGAACTATGGATTCTCGGCAGTTCAGACTACGGCGCTCAACTCGCGGCCCATTTTGGGTTGCCCTACGCGTTCGCATATTTTTTTAGCGAGGGTACCGGTGTGGAGCAGGCGCTGGAGCTTTACCGCGAGAACTATCGCCCGAGCGAAATCAATCCCAAGCCAATCGCCACGATTTGCGTCTGGGCGCTGGCGGCCGACACGGAAGAAGAGGCGCTGCACCAGTTCAAAACCCGCGAACGCGTAATGATAGATCGTCAACAAGGTATCCGTCTGCCGCTCATGCCGCCTGACGAAGCCGAGCGCCCGTATTCTTCCGCGGAGATGGCGACTGCCGAGAAATTGCGCCACAAGGCGATCGTCGGATCTGCCGAGCAGGTGGCGGCGCGACTGAAAGAACTCGCGAAACGTTTAGAACTCGACGAACTGGTAATCGTCACATGGACCTACGATCCGGCGCCGCGCCATCGCTCTTACGAACTCTTGGCGAAAGCCTTTGGATTGGAAAAAGCCGAATCTTATTCTGCGTAATTAAAATTTCGTTCCGTTCGCCGGTCCGCACTGTTCCCGGCCCGTAATTTGTCCTGAACGGCGTCGCGGATTATTCTTTGATCGGCCGCTCGCATTAAAGCGGATCCACATATCGGGACGGCGGTTGTAGCTCAGGCGCGAAAAACGCGAGGATGCGGGTTCACTAGTCGATCGTAGGTACCTGGTGCCGGAGAAAGGCTTCCTTACGCGTCCTGCCGGACTCTTCAATTGCCAGGAGCACTTCCAGGGTGGCCATTCCCCAAGCGCCGTCGGCGGGCAACGGACGGCCGCGCACGATCGCATCGTAGAATGTGTTGATCCGTCCGTCGCGCCCGTCTTTTCCTTTGACGCCGAGCTTGGTCTCGTATGACTCGTCGTCGCCATACACGGTGAGGCCGCCGGGAGTCATGCGTACGTCTCCCTTATCGAAGCTTGCGATCAAAGGCCCG
>DASRHX010000490.1:0-4997 GCA_035650295.1 Bryobacteraceae bacterium
TATGCGGCGTGGGACCTCGCGTTCCACATGCTTCCGTTCGCGCTGATCGATCCGCACTTCGCGAAGGAGCAGCTCGTGCTGTTCCTGCGCGAGTGGTACATGCACCCGAACGGGCAGATCCCGGCCTACGAATGGGCGCTCGGCGACGTCAACCCGCCGGTGCACGCGTGGGCGGCCTGGCGCGTCTACAAGATCGAGAAGAAGCGGCGCGGCGTGGGCGACACCGTGTTCCTGCAGCGCATCTTTCACAAGCTCCTCCTCAACTTCACCTGGTGGGTGAACCGCAAGGACGCCGAGGGGCGCAACGTATTTCAGGGTGGCTTCCTCGGGCTGGACAACATCGGCGTCTTCGACCGCAGCGCGCCGCTGCCCACGGGTGGCCATATCGAACAGGCAGACGGCACGGGCTGGATGGCGATGTACAGCTTGAACCTGCTGGCCATTGCGCTCGAGCTTGCCAAGGAAGATCCTTCTTACGAGGACGTGGCGAGCAAGTTCTGGGAGCACTTCCTATACATCGCTCACGCGATCAACCATCTGGGCCATGACGGCGCGAGTATGTGGGACGAGCGCGAGGGCTTCTTCTACGACGTGCTGCACTTGCCAAACGGCGATCACATGCCGTTGCGCGTACGTTCCATGGTGGGCTTGATTCCGCTGTTCGCGGTGGAGACGCTGGAACCAGCGATGATCGACCAACTGCCGGGATTCCGGCGGCGGTTGGAATGGTTCATCGAGAACCGCGCCGATCTCACCGAAAACGTCGCCTGCATGCACACCAAAGGCGAAGGCGAGCGGCGGCTGCTCTCCATTGTGGGCAGCGAGCAATTGAAGAGCATTCTGAAATTTATGCTCGATTCGAATGAATTCTTATCGTTGTACGGGATTCGTGCGTTGTCTCGCGTGCACAAAGAATGTCCCTATGTGCTGCCGGTGAACGGCCACGAGTACAGCGTTCGTTATGAGCCGGCCGAATCGAGCACCGGCTTGTTCGGCGGCAATTCGAACTGGCGCGGTCCGATCTGGTTTCCAGTGAACTACCTGCTCATCGAGTCGCTGCAGAAATTCCATCACTACCTGGGCGATAGCTTTCGAGTAGAGTGTCCGACAGGTTCGGGACAGATGATGACGTTGGCCGAAGTTGCGGCAGAGCTCTCGCGGCGCATGACACGCATCTTCCTGCGTAACGACGAAGGCTACCGACCGGTGCATGGCACGAATGGCGTATACAAGAGCGACCCGAATTGGAGCGACCTGGTGTTGTTCTACGAGTATTTCCATGGAGACGACGGCTCCGGCGTGGGCGCGAGTCATCAGACAGGTTGGACAGGCGTTGTGGCAAAACTGCTGCAGCAAAGTGGAGAATGACGATGCCGATGAATACGATTCGGATCAAGCGCGAAGTATGCGAGCGGCTGGAGCAGGCGCTCGGCCTCGAATGGCTGGAGACGAATGGATTGGGCGGCTTCGCCTCGTCGACCATCACGGGCACGAACACGCGGCGCTATCACGGCCTGTTGGTGGCGGCAACGAAGCCACCCGTGGGTCGTGTGGTCATGCTTTCGAAGCTCGAAGAGACACTCGTGGTAAATGGGCAGCATTACGGCCTGTCGGTAAACCTCTATCCGGGCGCGGTACATCCGCGCGGCCATGAGTATTTGCGCGAGTTCCGGATCGATCCGTTTCCGGTGGCAATTTATGAAGTGGCCGGCGTGACGCTAGAGAAGCGCGTCTTCCAAGTGCATGGCGAGAACACAACGGTGGTGGAGTACGAGTGGGTCGGCGGCTCAGCCCCGGAGTGCCTGCTTGAGTTACGTCCGTTGATCGCATTTCGCGATTACCACTCGACAACGCACGCCAACGGCGCGATCAACCGGAACTACAATGCGAGCGCGGGCCTGGTGCGGCTTGCGCCTTATGACGGCTTGCCGCCGATGTATCTCGCGCACAACGCCGCGGTGGTCGATGCCACCGGCGATTGGTATCACAACTTCGAGTATGCGCGCGAACGCGACCGCGGTTTGGATTTTCAGGAAGACCTGTTTCAGCCGCTTGTGCTGCGCTATGACTTGAGCGCACGCCGGACGGCAGTGTGCATTGCTTCGACGCAGCGGCAGGACGCGGCCTATGCGCATGCGCTGCGTACCCGCGAGATCGACCGGCGGGCGGCGGTGCTGGCGGCGGCGCCTTCCACGGAGCCGATTGTGGAGGAACTGACCGTAGCGGCCGATCAGTTCCTTGTCGAGCGCGGCGACGGGCACACGGTGATCGCGGGCTATCCATGGTTCAGCGACTGGGGCCGCGACACGATGATCGCGCTGCCTGGATTGACGCTCGCGACGGGCCGCCATGACATCGCGCGCGGCATCCTGAAAGCATTTGCGGCGAGCGTGGATCGGGGCATGTTGCCGAACCGTTTCCCCGACGCGGGCGAGGCGCCGGAGTACAACACGGTGGATGCGACGCTGTGGTTCTTCGAGGCCATACGCGCGTTCGTGCAGTATTCGGGCGATGTCGATTTCGTGCGCGAGCACCTCTATCCGAAGCTCGTGGAAATTCTCGACTGGCACATGCGCGGCACGCGCTATGGGATTCACGTCGATAGCGATGCGTTGCTGGCGTGTGGCGAACCTGGTGTGCAATTGACGTGGATGGATGCAAAGATTGGCGACTGGGTGGTGACGCCGCGCGCGGGCAAGCCCGTCGAGATACAGGCCCTCTGGTACAACGCGCTTTGTGTGATGCGCGACCTGAGCACGCGCTTTGGAGAAACGGAGCGGGCGCTCTTTTTAGGACAACTGGCGGCGCGGGCGAAGTCGAGCTTTCTGGAAAAGTTCTGGAATGCCGAGCGCGGCGGCTTGTTCGATGTTGTGGAGCCGGAGCGCAAGGATGATTCCGTGCGTCCGAATCAGGTCTTCGCGGTGAGCCTGCATCATGCGCTGGTTGACGGCGAGCAGGCGCGGAGCATTGTCGAGTTGGTGCGGCGCGAGTTGTTTACACCGGTGGGATTGCGAAGTCTGTCACCGTTGGACGCGCGCTATCGCGGACGGTACGCGGGCGACGTGTGGGAGCGCGATTCGGCGTACCACCAAGGCACGGTTTGGCCATGGCTGATGGGTCCGTTCTTAACGGCCTATGCTCGCGTGAATGACGGCTCGGAAGAGTCGCGCGCGATGGCGGCGCGATGGCTAGGCGAGTTCTCGCACGAGATGCGTAAGGGGTGCCTGGGGCAGATCGGCGAAGTGGCCGATGGCGATGCGCCGCACAATGAAGGCGGCTGTGTGGCCCAGGCGTGGAGCGTGGCCGAGCTGCTGCGCGCTGCCTTCGAAGACGTGTACAGCCGCAAGCCGGCGTGCGCGGCAAAAGCACTGGCTGTGGAATAAGCTGGATTGGTCGCTATGCGTGACGCTCTAGCCGGCCGTTCGCCATGGTGTGGCGAGACCTCTCGGCAAGGGCGTGCAGAAGATGAAGCCCACCCGGAAGCGCAAGGACCGCCGCAATCGGCAATTTGGAGAAATTGGTCAAGAGACAGAAGCCCCCCACCGACACGAGAGAAAGTGCCGACGCGCCCAATTCGTGACGTCTTGCAAGAACGGGTGCGAAGCAGGCGACCGTAATTAGGCCGATTCCCAGCCACTCGCGAACGTTCGGTGGCGAAGCAAGGTGCGTTGTCGTAATTCCTCCGAGAAAGAAGAGAATCAATACACCTGCGAGCGCGTAAGAGACGGCCTGCGAAAGGAAGCTGAGCGTTTTAGTGATCGCACTGTACATATTCACCTTCCTGATTTAATTCGACGCCTGGGATGGGCCGGTGTCAAGCCGGTGCGACTGCCAGCTCTGGTCTGATAGAGTGGCAGATTCTCCCCCCAGGAGGTTGCACTCATGAACAGATATGCGCGCATGTTGATGGCGGCGGGAACGCTGACTACCATCGCTTTGGTATGGAACGCCGGAGCCGCCGATCCAGAGCCCAGGAAGGCCCCCAATTTTCGAACTTCGCCAAAAGGATACAGCGATACTCCGATGTTGCCCGGCCAGAAATGGAAGGTGCATGACATTGACCGGCCCAGGCCTGCGGTAGTGACTCCGGGAGCAAAGCCAGGCGACCCGCCATCGGACGCAATCGTGCTCTTCGACGGAAAGGATCTCTCCAAGTGGGAAATCCCCGCGCCGCGCCCCGATCAAAAGAAAAAGGTGGACCCGAACCGGCCAACCTCGTGGAAGGTGGGCAAGGGATATTTTGAAGTCGCACCAGGCGCTGGCACGATGCGCACGAAAGAAAAATTCGGCGACATACAGTTGCACATCGAGTGGGCCTCGACTCCAATGATTTACGGCGATAGCCAGTGGCGCGGAAACAGCGGCATTCTCATCATGGAGCGATATGAGATTCAGGTGCTGGACAGCCACAACAACCCGACATACGCCGATGGGCAAGCGGGTTCGATCTATGGACAGTGGCCGCCGCTGGTGAACGCCGTGCGCAAGCCTGGTGAGTGGAACGCATACGACATCGTGTTTGAGGCGCCCAAGTTTGAAGGGGGGAAGCTGGTCCGGCCCGCTTTTCAAACCGTATTTCTAAACGGCGTGCTTCTGCACAATCGCAAAGAGGTGATCGGTGAGATGGCGCACCGCGTAGTGGGCGCCTACAAGGGCCACGCGGCCGAGGAATCTCTGGCTCTGCAGGATCACGACGTACCCGTGCAGTACCGCAACGTGTGGGTGCGCCGGCTGAAAGGATACGACCAGCCGTAAGGCGCGTGGCATGAAACCACTCTGTGTGCGCGTTCACGCACGCGACAACGTAGCGATCATCGTGAATCCGGAAGGCCTGCCGGGCGGAACTGTATTCCAAGACGGCCTGCAACTGCTCGAAGCCATTCCCCAATCGCACAAGGTAGCGCTGAGCGGAATTGGAGTCGGCGAGCCCGTCGTGCGCTACGGCGAGGTGATCGGCTTCGCTACGCGCGACATTGCCAGGGGCGCCTGGGTGCGGG
>DASRHX010000491.1:0-14935 GCA_035650295.1 Bryobacteraceae bacterium
CGGCGCTCGGAGTTCGTATAGGTGCCTTCCTTTTCGCCCCAGATAGCGGCGGGCAGAACAAGATGGGCAAGCTCGGTCGTCGGGGTCGGGTGATAGCCATCCTGGACGACGAGAAAGTCCAGATTCGCCATCGCCTGCCGCAGGACGTCCTGATTAGGGAAGGAGACCAGCGGGTTGGTGGCGATGATCCAAAGCGCGCGAATCTTGCCCGAGACGGCGCCTTCGATGATGTCCGGATACGCAAGGCCGCGTTTGGTGGGCAGGCGTTGTTCGTCGATGCCCCACAGGGCAGCGAGTTCGGCCCGGTCGCGCGGATCGTCGAACTTGCGGTAGCCCGGCATGCCGGAGGTGAACCCGGTTTCGCGGGTGCCCATGGCGTTGCACTGGCCAGTGATCGAAAACGGAGCAGAGCCGGCACGGCCGATTTTTCCGGTGAGCAAGGAAAGGTTGCAGATGGCATTCACCGTCTCCGTGCCCTTGGTGCTGTGGTTCACGCCCATGGTCCAGCCGATGAAAGCGTTGCGGGAGCGGCCAAGTAGCACGGCGGTTTTAAAGAGCTGCTCCTCGGTGAGGCCTGTAATGGCGGAAACGCGCTCAGGTGTGTAGTCTTCGAGGAATGCCTGGAGTTCGCCGAAGCCGGTGGTGTGGCGGTCGATGTAGGCGCGATCGATCCAGCCCTGGCGGATGAGAATGTGCGCCAGGCCATTCAGCAGCGCGAGATCCGCACGAGGTTTGAGGGGGAGGTGGAGGTCAGCCATCATCGCGGTCTTGGAGACGCGCGGGTCGGCGACGATCAGCGTTTGATCGGGATTGGTTTGCAGGTACTGACAGAGGATGGGGTGGTTGTCGGCAATATTGGCGCCGATGAGCAGCACGACGTCAGCCGCTTCCATGTCTTCGTACGCGCCCGGAGGTCCGTCGCTGCCGAAAGAGAGCTTGTAGCCGGAGACGGCGCTGGCCATGCAGAGTGTGGTGTTGCCGTCGTAGTTTGTGGTGCCAAAGCCGAGTTGGATGAGCTTGCCGAGGGTGTAGAACTCTTCGGTAACGAGTTGACCGGTGCTGAGGACGCCGAGCGATTGTTGGCCGTACTTCTGCTGAGTGGCGCGAAACTTTTCGACCATCACGGCGAGAGCTTCGTTCCAAGAGACCGGCTCGAGTTTGCCGTTTCTGCGCAGGAGAGGATGTTTGGCGCGATTCTCCGTGTCGATGATGTAGTGCTCGGAGAGCCCTTTGGGACAGAGCTTTCCGCGGTTCACCGGGTGTGCGGCGTGCGGGCGCGAGGCGACGGCCTTCCCGTCCTTCACACCGATTTCGATCCCACAACCGACCGAGCAATAGCCGCAGGTGGTGGGGACCCAGTGGCCGGGAATCTTCTTCGCCGAAGTGTAGCCGGTGGATTCACCGCGGGCGAAAGCGTACTCATCGCTGAGGTTGTCGATGCCGATGAGACGCTTGAGGGTCACGCCGCCCTCCGTCCGGCGGTGAAGGAGGCCGCCATGTTCTTGCCGACGACGGTGACGAAGAAGAGCCAGCGTCCGAGCCACTCGCCGGCAAGCGCGAGCGCCAAGGCGGCCGCTGAGGCCCAAGGTCCGGGGGAGACGAGTGGGAGAACGATGCCCGCGAGAACCAAGATGCCAAGGCGTAGCAGGAAGGGCCGCTGCAATCGGCCGGAGAGCAGCATCGCCGAAGCGCGCAGCTCATACTGTTCTGAGCGCGACAGCCAAAAGAATTTGAGTGTTTCAGTGAGCAACTGCATCGCGCCGCCGGCAGCCGCCATCCAGGCTGTCCACGGCGCCTCGGAGACTCCCATGGCGCGGACGAACAGAGGACCGAGAAGCACGCCGGTGGCGAAGTAGGAGGCAAGCGTGTATTGCGTGTCCCATGCGGGGCGCGCACGAACCATGTAGATGCGAGCCGAACTGGTGACTCCGGCGGCGGCACAGAGAGCCGTGAGCAAACCCACCACCGGACGTCCCGCAAGATCGAGTGCCAGCATGCCCGCGAACAAGGAAGCCACCCCCGCGAACAATGACAGGCTCAACACTTCGCGGCTGAGCCAGGACCGGCGCAGGCCGCGCAACGCGCGATAGGCGTAAACGGGACGTCCCAAGTGCAGCGGCGATGCCGCCAGACTCACCCCGGCGATTCCAAGAGATCCGAGCGCGGACAACCAAAGCTTGGCGCCGGCGCCCAAACTGTCGAGAAGCCAAATGACAACGAACGCTCCGGCGGAGAGTTGCGTGAGCACGAGCATGAACACGAGCGGCCAGTGCGGATGCTCGGGTTCGATGCGCTGTGTGTCGACGCGGCCGATATTGGGGTCGATGCCTTCCGGCATAGTGACCCGCGTGGTAGAGATACTGTCGGAGGCGGACGGCATTCCGGGAGCATTGGCAGCGAGGTAGTCGGTGCGCCACTCTTCGACGTTGACGATTTCAATGGCGATCGCGCCTTCTGGGCAGGCGCTCACGCAAGCGGGCGCCATGCCGTCGGAGAGCCTGTTGTGGCACATGTCGCACTTGCCGACGACGCCGCGCTCAGGGTTGTATTGCGGAACTCCGTAGGAGCAATTCCAGGTGCAGTACTGGCAACCGATGCAGGCGTCCGGATCGTGCACGACGACGCCCGTGACGGGATCTTTGTGATAGGCCTCGACGGGACAGCCGATCATGCACGAGGGCTCGACGCAATGATTGCAGCCCATGGAAAGGTAGTGGCGTTGCGTGTTGGGGAAATAGCCGCCTTCGATTTCACCGACTCGCCGCCAGTTGATGGCGGCCGGATTGCCGTTCTGCTCATTGCATGCCACGACGCAGCACTTGCAGCCGATGCACTTCGTCATGTCGAAGTGGAAGCGGTACTGTTCGCCGGGGGCAAGGGCGCGCGCGGGCATCAGCGGCGACTCGCCGATCTGCACGAGCGCCTGCCGTTTGCGCGACGCAGGGCGGTAGAGGAGTTCGCTTTCGAGCAGCGGCAGCGTGGTCATGCGAATACCTCGGCAGAGCGCCGCTTGAGAGCTTGCCTGCCGTGCGCGACGACTTCGCCGATGACGATGACTGCCGGCGCTTCGACCTCAACTTCACGCCGCGCCACGGCACCGAGCGTCGTTTCCACGATGCGTTCGTTGGGAGTCGAGGCGTGTTGAATGAAGGCGACAGGCTGCGAGGCGGGCCGGCCGCTGCCGATCAGGCTGCCGGCGATGATGTCGCGATACTCCACTCCCATGAGGACGACCAGGGTGTCGATGTGCCGGTAGGCGGGCCAGTCGATGGTGGAGACGCTTTGGCGGTGACCGGCGATGACGGCGAATGAGGCCGCTACACCGCGCAAGGTAACGGGAATTCCCGCGAGGGCCGGCGCGGCAACCGCCGACGAAACTCCTGGTACAACCTCAACATCAAACCCATGCCGCACGAGGAATTCCAACTCCTCACCGCCGCGGCCATAAACCATGGGATCGCCACTCTTCAGGCGGACAATGGATTGGACCAATTCTCCCGTACGGAGAAAGCAATCGAAGATTTCGTGCTGCGTCTTCTCTTGTTGACCTTGTTCCTTGCCCGCATAAATAAAGGCAGCGAAGGGATTAGCGAGGGCGAGAACTTCATCGCTTACCAGCCGGTCATAGATGACGCAATCCGCATTTGCCATCACTCGCAATGCTTTGCGGGTGAGCAAGTCTGGATCGCCGGGACCGGCACCCACCAGATACACTTTAGCCTTCTGAACCACACGGGCTCCTTAGCAAAAGATTTGAGCAGGCGGAGGGGTACGTACACCTCGGGTGTGCCTGATCTTCTGTTGAGAGGGCTCAGCTCAGAGCCGGAAGGAGGGAGTGCGAACGGGGTCCCTACTACTCGCGCCGAAAACCCGTTCGTTTTGCTAGCGGTCAATTGCAGTGTAGCGAAACTTCACGCCTTTGAAAAGACCAAAAGCCAGTCACAAGCCATAAAAAGTTCTTTTGGGCTTTATTTTGCCCGAAGTTCCAGTTCAATGACGGGCAGGCGCCGGAACAGCTTCCCTAGACTGGGAACTACTGAATCAATCCCTTTCTCATCGCGAACTTCACCAGTTCGGTGGAACTGCGCAGTCCCAGTTTTTTCATAATCCGGCCGCGATGTGCGTCCACGGTATAGACGCTTACGTCGAGTGCGGTGGCTACCTCTTTGGCCACTTTGCCATCCGCTAACAACTGCAAAACCTCGCGCTCGCGCGCCGTCAACGAATCGAATGGGTCCGTCGTCTGCTGATAATCGTCCAGAACAGTCCGCGAAACTTCAGGGCTCAGGAAACCGTCGCCGCCTGCCAATGCGCGAACCGCGCGCAGCAGGTCCTCGTCGATGGACTCCTTCAACAGGTATCCTCGTGCCCCGGCGCGCAGAGATTCCCGCACGTACACGGGATCCTTGTGCATGCTCAAGATCAGGATCCGGCAATCGGGGAAATTTTCGTGGATGCGGCGCGTGGCCTCTACGCCCGTCATCTCCGGCATTGCGATATCCATAATCAGGACGTCGGGCCGCAACTCCAGCGCCAACTTGATAGCTTCGGAGCCATTGCCCGCCTCTGCGATCACCTCGATGTCGGGCTCCTGGTTCAGAATGAGCCGGAATCCTTTGCGAACCACGGCATGGTCGTCAGCCAGTACGATTCGTAGTTTACGAGGCATGTGACTTCAGGACGAGCGGCAGACTTACGGTAATGGTGACGCCCTTGCCGGGTGCCGTTTCCAAATTTAACTTTCCCCCAGCGGCCCTCGCGCGGGCTCGCATTCCAACCAGTCCCAGTCCCTGCCGTTGACTATCGTTCCGCATTCCTGTTCCATTGTCCGACACTGTCAACGTGACGTGTCCGACGTTAGAGTCCAGCAGCATTCGCACAGAGGTTGCGTTTGCGTGCCGCGCCACGTTTGTCAGGGCCTCTTGCGCAATACGGAACAGCTGGGTTTCTGTCTCCTCATCCAACCGGTCGCCGAGCGAAGACGAGTATTCCACTTGGATACCGGTCCGCTGCGAATAGACATCGGCCAGCCACCGGAGTCCGGCGTCCAGGCCAAAATCGTCGAGGATACTGGGCCGCAGCAACTGCGAGAGATCGCGGGTATTCTCGATGGCGTTCTTTACTAGAGCCAGGCAATCCTCGATGCGAACGGGTTGATGCTCCGGCGAGTTTTGCATGATCACCAGGTTCGCTTCGATTGCACTCAGTGCCTGTCCGAATTCATCGTGCAACTCTCGTGAAAACCGGCGCGCGGTTTCTTCCTGGTCGGCCATCGTTCTGGAAGAAAGGCGCGACAATTCCAGAGTCTGCCACTGCTGCTTGCGGAACAACTGGCTGACAATCCGCAGCGTGAGAACCGCTCCGATAAGCGCAGTCGCCAAGGCTAGTCCCAGCAATATGAGCGAATAGCGCACACGCTCGCGCGTACCCTCGCGTTCCCTCGCCTGCGCCCTTGCGGCCGCATCAAAGCTATCGGCCGCCAACGCGCCGAGCGTGCTGATCAATTCCTCGTGACTTCGGAAGAACGTTACGGGAGGAGCTTGGCGGGACCGCAGGACGGCGCGTCCTTCCGAGATGAATTTCTCGACGGCATTCTTCACTTCGGTCCACAATCTAACATCGCCCGACTGGAGTCCTGCTTCCATGGTGTGGCGGATGGCCTGCTCAAGCGTTTCCAGTTTTTTGAGCAGCTCCACGCGGTTTTCTGGATTGGTCTTTGCCGCCAACTCATAGAAAACGGCGCTGAGACTATCCTCTTCGCGCTGGATCTCATCGATCAATCGCAGCGTGGAGCGTTGACCCTCGACGAGCCGGGCGGCGCCAGACTCCGTGGAGCGAATCGCATCGACTTCGATGTATACGGATGCGGCCAGCACGAGAATGAGCAGGGAAAGGCCCGCAATCAGTACGGGAAGCAGTGGCATCCCGCGTTGGTTTCCAAACTCCATTCGTCTAGAGTGCCACGCTCGCCCGGATTAAGGATGGGAAGGGGAATTGGAGCCGGTCATTCGAACGAGTTCGGCTGTGGCCGGGGCCTGCAGAGCAACCACCATTCGAGGCACCAGTCCGCCCCAGACCAGGAACGCTAGGCAGGCCGACAACGCCCACCGCTCACGAGGCAAGGCATCCGCGGAGGTGTTGTGCGTGATCTCGTCTTTCCCAAGGAAGAGATGGGCGAATAGCCGGAACGCATGATAGGCATTTAAGGCGATCGCTACCGGAAGGGCCGCTCCCCACCATGGATATTGTGCGAGAACACCGTGGAGGAGCAAATCTTCGCCCGCGAACCCGAGTGTGCCCGGCAGCCCCACCAACGTAAGTCCGCTAATCGCAAAAAATACGGCCAGCCTCGGCATGCATGAGGCCAGTCCCATGAAGCCTCGGCCGAGAAATGGCCTGTCAATCCGCACCTCCAGACTTCGATATACGACGATGAGCATCGTCGAGGATACCGCCAGAACGATCCATTGGATCAGTGCGCCAGCGATTCCTTCATGACTGGTTGTGGCGAGCCCGGCGAGAATAGCGGAACTCTGGCTCGCGATCAACATTGCTAGTATGCGCCGTGGCGCCCGCTCCGCAATTCCAAGCACCGCCGTATAGAGGGACGCGAAAAGCGCCACGCCTCCGAGCCATGGCAACGCTACGCCAGCAGTTCCGGGGAACGCGGGTATCACCATGCGGGCAATCAGAAACACGCCGAGATGCGAATTCACCAGCAGCGTTGCAAGCAGCATCGGGCTGTCATCGAACAGTTCCACAGTGGCCCGATGAAAGGGAACGATGTGCTCCCGCAAGATCACTGCCAGTACCAGGAGTCCGAAGGCCCACGGTCCGGCGCTCGACACACCGAATCCGGTGGCCGGACCAATTAGAATCACGGCGGTTATAAGCGCCAGCACGCTGCCCACCAGAGGGACCCGGATGAATGCGCTCCTGTTGGTAAAGATAAATGGAAGAACTGATGCAATCCAGCCTCCAAGGAACACCAGATGGTTGGCGGCGGCGTAAGCAGTCAAAGTCGAGGAAGTCAGTATCAACACGCTCTCGAGGAAACGGCGGTTCATATCGCGGCGGGGAGCGGCAATTACCGTGACGAGCGCAATGGCGGCAAACAGGACCATCGGAACGGCGTTCAATTCATCTGCGATCAACCATGCGCCACTTGCCCCGGCTGTTCCCGCCAACACGCTTCGCAACACTCCCAATAGGAGCGCCACCGTAATACCGAGTGCTCCGATGGCAATGCCTCTCGCGCGTGAACGCGATGCAGTAATCGCCGCAATCAACGGCAGAGTGATACAGACTGCAAGAAGCTCAGCCATCTCAACCTCGTCCAAAGCGCCCTTCGAGAGTAGTCATTCTGAGGGCAAACCGTTGCAATGGTGCTGCCGCAAAGCGGTCGAGGATCGTGTCGTGATGGCCACGATCAAGCGCCAAGCGATACAGCCAAAGCTGCATGCGGGCGGGAATGATCGCGTCGTAAAGCACGCCGGTTCTCGCAAGGTGTCCCCCCGCGGCCGCGTGGATTTCGTGGAATTCATGTAAAGCCGAGGGCGCCTTCAGAAACTGCAACGTTCTTACAATGGCGTGCCCGGCGATGTGGACCAGCGCAAGCCATGACAACCCGCAACCAATCTCGACAAATATTAAACCAAGCTGCGAAATGGAGGAGTAGGCGAGCGACGTCTTCGCATCAGTGCAGACTCGCGCCACCATCGTTCCATGCACTGCGGTGATAGAGCCAATGGCGATGACCGCAGCCGAGGCGATGGGTGATGCCGCCAGTAAAGGTTGCGCCCGCAAGAGCAGATACGCGCCCACATGTACCGATATGGCTCCGTAGAATATGGCGCTCGATGGCGTAGGCCCTTCCATGGCGCGTGGCATCCAGCCGGAAAAGGGAACTTGGGCCGACTTGCCCATCGCGGCCAAAAGGAACAGGAGAGCAATGAGTGTAGCGTTGCCGCCGGTCATGACAGATGCCTGCTCGGGCCATGAACCGCTGAACACCTTCGTCTGCAAAGTGGAGCCTGCCAAATGGTGCAGCACGAATGCTCCAATCATAAGTCCGACATCGCACACCCGATACGTCAAGAAGACGCGGATCGCGCTTCGCGCTGGCTCAGGTCGTTCTTGGAAAAATGCGATGAGCAATGCGGAAGAGACACAGATCAGTTCCCATCCGCCGATCAACAGGTCGAAGGAACCCGCCGTGAAGACGAGCAATGACCCAAACGCAAATAGATGGAGAAGAATAAAGAAGCGGTGAAAGCCCGGATCGCGGTGCAGGTACCTTTTGGAGAAGACGGCCACCAATCCGACCAACACGACAGTTAGCGTGACAAGTGGTAGCGAAAGGCGGTCGACGGAGAGCGCCAGAGGTATTTCAAATTGGTGGACCGCGTACCAGCTTCCTTCTCCGGCGCTGATCGAATATAGACCGGCAGACCACATGGACCCAATCAATCCCAGAACGGTCAAGGTGGCAAATCCGTAGGCAAGTTTCGCGGTCCTGACAATGACCGTTTCCCGTGGCGTCCAACCTAACAGCCAGCCCAATGCCAGGGCCAGGAAAATGAGACCTGGGGTTAGTACAGTAAAGACCAGTAAGACCTGCGGTGTGAGTAATTGCGGCAACAGCTAATTCCTCATGCCTGCAAGTGGCCCATGATCCGAGCGATCGGAAGATGGTGAAGCTTCCCTCGAAACCATTCAGGCGAAGCCGGAACAGACGGCAACGGATCCGTGCTCTCGCGGAGCGGCTCAAACCCGGTTCCGCGCTTCACCTGCACTTCTCCTGTATCTGGATCGAGAATAGCCAAACGGACCCAGCGGTTCTCGACCAATTCCGACAAGCCGGGGTTCGCCGAGATGACTTCCATCACTCGTTCCGGAGTGCTTTCGACCACAAACAGAATGCGGACAGGTTCATGCACTTCCACCATCTGCAGCGGCAATCCCGTACGCAAATCGCTCGCATGGCCGTTCATCACACCAAGCAAGCCAGTGATGTTATGCGGCAGCTTGGTGCCACAGCCATATCCCTCATTGTCGACATATGAGAAGTAGTACTCGAGACTGATCCCCGCGCAAACCGGCACCGCAGCGCCCAGCAGTTGTGCCAATCCCTCGTCTTTGGGATCGAGCTCTGCATCGTAGGAAATGAGAAATGCGCGGCGATCCAGAAAAAGCCCGCGAGTGACCTCACGCCGTCCCACGATGCAAACCGCATTGGTTGCATGGCCATACTCCGGCCTTGGCTCCGCCAGATGCTCCGCCCGTTCCTGGACGTGCCTTAGAGCCTCATCCGGACCGACATCCCAACGCGCGGCCTCGAAGCGACGTGCTCGTTCCAGTGCATCCAAGGCTCTGGCACGATTCAACGAGTGGCGAACCCTGTCCAGTTCTTCGCGATGACATTCGGGCACGCACTCCACGTCGTAAAGATCGACCTCGTCATTGCAAGTATCGTGATAGCCGCCGACAAACCATGTGTCGTCCGGAATGTGGATGCCTCTCTCGGCAAGCCCCTCACGGACTTCAGGTCGATTCGCCATCGCGGCAAATATGCGGCCGTTGGGGCCTCCCCTCCGGCCTCCGCAAGCGCCACAATCGTGTGCCGATTCGTGCGGATTGTTCAAACTTGTGGAACCGTGGCCGAGCATTACTACCAAGCGTGCGAAATTTTCACGCAAGCCTGCGGGGCCGAGAACGCCCGCAACTCGTGCGATTTTCTCCGCGGTTGTGAACCCTTGGAAGAGTTTTTCGTCCGGCACACAGGCCTGAGCGCTGCTGCGTATGAAATTGAGTTCCGTTGCTGGACGCGGGATCAGGCGATCTTGAATCGTTCGCCACAAGCGTCCATAACTTCGAGGAGCCAGCACTCGTACCGCCAATGGAAATAACGACAGCAGCCCCAGCCCCGCCGTACTCGCCCATCCGCGCAACAACGTTCGAGAAGAGACGAAGGTTGCGCGAGCCGTCCTTGCCATCAATTTACGCCGGCGGCGGCGCACTTCGCGGATATGCTCGTGTTCGTCCAGGGCGCGCTCCCGCACCGCATGTTGCGGCTTGACCACAACAGGGCAAAGCGGAACGCCGTGGGCGTCGTCGATGCCCGCGTAATCCATGGCTACGCCATAGAATCCGGCGGCGCTAAGAGTTTCGACGTCGGGGGCAATTTCCTCCAGATTTCGTCGCATCGATTCCTCACGTTCATCGATGCAGAAAAATACTTGGGCGCGTGGTCTCGAAGCACGGGGCACGGGCGGCTTCTCTTGGCGGTAGCGCGCCAACGGTCCGAGCACGTCCAACTCATGTCGAAGCTCATAGGCTAAATGCAATATGCGCCGCCGCTCCAGATCGTCGAAGGATACCAGTTCGTCGACCAGGCGCTGACGCAATATCGAACCCAGGGCGTTTATGTCGGCGGAGGTGAGGCCCAGTATCTGGAAGGCGTCGAAGAGACTTGCAGCAATCGCCAGCTGTTCACCTGCCAATTGCGCAGGGCGCTCGGCGAGAGTAGGCGAACGCATCAGTCCGGAAAGTCCCCTCGTCCCCATGATGCGCGCCGTCGCCACTGCCTCCATCGTCAAGCGAACGGCGAGATAGTCCATCAACGAGCACGGCACCGGCACATGAGGGGCCAACTCGGGCTCTACCTCTAAGCGATACATCATGCCCGCCCAACCCGGCAGCGCCAGCAGTTCGGCTTGGATCGTCCGATCCCAATCGGCTTCCGATACACCGAACCGCTCAAGCATCGAAAGGACTACTCCATCGGCTTCCAATGCGGCCTCTGCTTGCTGACGAAACTCCTTTCCCAGGTTTTGTAGATACTCTGGAAAAACCACAGGCCCTTGAGAGAGCAGAGAGCGCACACACTTCAGAAATCCCTGTTCCCGGTTCGGCATTGGCCAATAGGCCATGCCTTGGTCGAGAAACGCACCGCACAGACGGATCAGAATCGGATGGACGACCTCGTCAAGGTCGATACCTCTCGCGGCGAGTAGGACGTCCCGGGGACGTAGCGCGGGACAGGGAGTACACTGCGGAACTTCTACCAACCCCTGGCATACCTTAAACAACTCCTGTAGCTCAGCCGGGGCCGCACCGGCCCGCGGAATCCGGAGCAGATCAGTCTCCTCCATCTGCCACTGGATCGTGGCGGGTTCGAATCGCCGTTGTCCCACAACCAAGAGCTTCTTGCGTAGCGTCCGCCGGTCCAATCGGCCTGGGAGGATCGGTTCCGTACTCTCTCGGTCTAGAACGGCTTCGATGTCCTCTATTCGAATGCGCTTTTCGCGCAGGTGGTCGCGGTAAGCATCCTCCTTCAGAAAGGGCTCCGTCCGGTAGAGTTCGGATGCCTCGCAAACCGCCTTTTCAAACGGCAGATTTTGGAATGCATGCAACGTATTGTGGTGAATGAAGACGCCGATCGGGCCCTGAGCGGGAACTAGGTGAGCGGCATGCTCCACGGCATGGTGAATGCGCCGCCGGCGGTCTTCGTGTTGCAGGGGAATAGAGGGAGCCGTAGTCGTCATCTGCGTTTTTAGCGAGCGAGGTGCGGCCTGGAACGTATGAAGATACGTTTCCTTAACTTGCAGTAAACCCTTTGGTGGCGGGGAGAAGCAAGCAAAAGCGTACGTATGTACAGAACAAGGCTACAGATCGGTACAAATAACTGGTAGCCACTCGCCTATTTGGTAAGAATGCGTCCATTCTGGTATCCGGGTTCGTTTCCCTGTAACACGACCAAGAATGAATTCAGTAACAATCCGGCAAGACCTGCTCGCCTCCATCGTTGTTTTCCTCGTCGCCCTCCCTCTCTGCATGGGAATCGCGATTGCTTCCGGTGCGCCTCCCGCGGCAGGACTAATCACGGGGATTGTTGGCGGCATTGTTGTAGGAGCGTTCTCAGGCTGTCCGCTGCAGGTAAGTGGACCGGCCGCGGGCCTTGCTGTTCTCGTCTATGAAATTGTGCAAAAACATGGATTGGAAACCCTTGGCATAGTGGTTTTGATAGCCGGGCTGTTTCAGATTGCGGCTGGGTTATTGAAGGCCGGGCAGGTTTTCCGTGCCATCTCGCCTTCGGTGATTTTTGGCATGCTGGCTGGAATCGGAGTGCTGATTTTTGGGGCGCAGTTTCACGTCATGGTGGATGACAAGCCACGCGCCGACGGACTGAAAAATCTATTTACCATCCCCGAATCGATTGCGAAGGGACTCTTTCCAGTCGACGGGAGCGTGCACCATTTGGCAGCCTATGTGGGCGTGGGTACGATCGCCATTCTTGTTCTATGGGCGCAATTCGCGCCGAAAAAGCTCAAATGGATTCCAGGGGCGTTGATCGCGGTTGCCGCGGCCACGGCCGTATCCTCGATTTTGTCGCTTCCCATCCGATATGTGGAATTGAGCGATGACTTCCTCAGTAGCATTTCGATTTTCAACATTACCGAATTGCCAAAACTGCTCAGCGCCGACGTCTTCCTGCTGGCCGTGACGGTCGCCTTTGTCGCCAGCGCGGAAACGCTTCTCTCGGCCGCCGCCGTGGACAAGATGCATGACGGCCCCAAGGCAAACTACAACAAGGAACTGCTGTCTCAGGGTATTGGCAATTCCCTCTGTGGTTTGTTGGGCGGCCTTCCCATGACTGGGGTCATCGTTCGAAGCGCAACCAATGTTGCCGCCGGTGCAAAGACACGAATGTCGGCCATGATCCACGGTTTCTGGTTGCTGGCCTTGGTCGCGGCCGTTCCCGGACTCTTGCGAATGGTACCGACCGCCAGCTTGGCGGCGGTCCTCGTATATACGGGATACAAGTTGGTTAATGTGCAGAATGTAAGGCGCCTGCTTCGATACGGGGGTGCGCCAGTGGTCATTTATGCTGCTACGGTGATCGGAATCGTAGCGACTGACTTGCTAAAGGGTATCCTCGTCGGCCTGACGCTGTCCATACTCAACGTGATCTACGCGAGAACGCACTTTGCCGTTCGCATGCAGCCGCACACCGACGCACGACGCATGGACGTATACCTGATTGGCGCCGCGACGTTCCTGCGGCTTCCCAAATTCGCCGACGCATTGGAGTCGGTCCCCAGCGAATTCGAAACCCACATTCATCTGCGGGACCTCGATTACGTGGATGATGCTTGTCTCGAAGCGCTCTCCACGTGGCAGCACCAACGGACGCAAAAGGGAATGGTAATCGTCATCGAATGGACCGAGGCCCTGCGCCTGTATAAAGACAAGAATCCCCTTGGTTCTTACCAACGCGCCGACATCGCCGTGAGCGCGGCTTCGCACTGATTCCGCCACATGCAGAACATTTCGATCTCCAAGATTTTGGTGCCCGTCGATTTCTCGCGCCGGGCTGAGGGCGCGGCCCGTTCCGCACAAAGATTGGCAGTTCACTTCCATGCAGAGATCATCTTGTTACATGTGGTCGAACCTTTCCACTTGGACTACGCCATGGTGGAACCGTTTGAGTCCTCGCTATCGGAATTAGCGCAAGCCCACCGGCAGAGAAAGCAGGCCGAGTTGGATGCCTTCGCTGCTCCTATGCTGGAGGGAGTAAAGGTCACTCGGTTGCTTGCCGAAGGCGATGCGGCTAGTCAAATCCTTGAGTGCGCCAGGCAGAATAGTGCGGATCTTGTCGTGATGCCGACGCAAGGGCACAGCCGGCTTCGGAATCTTTTGATTGGATCGGTAACGGCAAAGGTGCTGGACGAATCCGAACGTCCGGTATTAACAGGCACTCACCTTGAGCCGGAGGACGAACTTTCCGACTGGCATGTCCGCCACATACTTTGCGCCGTGGATCTCGGCACTCGCACCGATCATGTCATGGGATGGGGCGCGGCGCTGGCCAAAGAGTTTCGGGCCAAGGTAACGGTGGTTCACGTCGCATCTGACCCCAACGCTTCGAAAAGTTTGGCCGACGCGATAGCGGGTGCTGGGCTCGATGCGGCGTCGTTGGTCGCTGACGGAGAACCTCACAAAGTGGTTGCCGCTACTGCCGAAGAGTTTCACGCGGACCTGGTGATCATCGGCCGCGGTACTGCAACGAGCACAATGGGACGCCTCCGTGCCCAAGCCTATGGCATTGTCCGGTCGGCTCCCTGCCCCGTGCTAAGCGTCTAGGCGCAGGCAGACTTCCCGATAAAACTCGTCTAAGCTATGTGATGCCGTTCTACGACATCGCCATCCTTCCGAATAACGTAGCGCCGCGCGAACAAGGCGGCTAACGATTCAAACCGGCAATTTCGTTCCGGACCTGAAAGAGCGTCTTCCCGGCCGTGATGTACAGCGTCTTGTTGTCAAGGCCTCCGAAGGCGGTGTTGGTGATCGTGTCTTCGGGAATGGGAATCATGCGCAGCAATTTGCCGCTCGGAGATATGACATGGACGCCGCACTTTGTATCGAGCGTTTCATGCGTCCCACGGCGGCGGTGCAGCCCGGCGGCGGCGTAGATGTTGCCTTCGGCGTCGATCGCCATTCCGTCGGCGCTGCGGCCAGGATAGAAGTTGTAGTGGACGCGGCGATTGGAGAGCGCCCCTTCCGGGGACAGGTCGTAGGCGCGAATCGCCCGGGTACCACCGTCAGTCTTATGTGCTTCGATGAGATAAAACGTCTTGTCATCCGGCGAGATCACCAAACCATTCGGCCACTCAGTGTCGAGCCCGGCAAGCAGCCGAGTGATCTTCCCGTCGGGATCGAGGCGATAGACGCCGGGGACGCCCGTTGCATTCGACGTCTTCGCGGCAGCCACTGACGTTGCATCTGGTGCGGGATCGGTAAAGTACAGGCGGCCCTTCGAATCGATCGTCACATCGTTAGGACCATTGAAGCTCTTTCCTTCGAATTGCGATGCAACCACCTCTACCTTGCCCGTCTTCAGATCCGTCCGTGTCACACGGGGAGTGGCGTGCTC
>DASRHX010000492.1:0-3350 GCA_035650295.1 Bryobacteraceae bacterium
GCAACACCTACCACGCCCGGAGTGCTTTCCAGTTTCTCCAGCAATCGCTCAACAAGCATGGCAGGTTTGGGATTCACCGTTCCCAGCGGCAGGCCTCTATACATGCTCGTCACTTTGATCGTTTCAGCCGGGGGCAGGTGAAAACTGAAGGTCAACACATTCGTTGGATCGGCGCCGAGATCCTTCGTCACAACCCTCGCAAAGCTGTTGATCATCAAACCGGCTCCGATCAGGAGAACCAGGGAGAGGGCAATTTGCACCGCCACAAGGATGCTCCGCAAACGCTGACGGTGCCGGCCGGCTGTGACTGTCCGGGCGGCTTCTCTTATAGGACTGTTGGCGTCGGACCTTGCAGCCTGAATCGCGGGAAGCACGGCGAAGAGACCAATCGTCGTGAGAACGACTACCGAAGTGAATACGAGGACTCGCATATCCAGAACATCGAGCCACCTCCGCTCGAGCAGCACCAATTCCACGGGCGCTCTGCTGACGAACAGCGATAGCGCGGCGACTGCCACGGAAACGCCGATTGCTCCTCCTATGATTGCCAGCGGCACACTCTCGGCAACAAGTTGCCGGATGATTCGCCTGCGGCCGGCTCCAAGCGCGATCCGCAGACCGACTTCATGACGGCGCGATGAATTCCGGGCCAGCAACAAACCGGCAACATTGGCGCAACTGATCAGGAGAACAAAGCCGACGGCTCCCTGCAGCAGCAGTAGCGCCAATTGGTAATCCCGATGCACAACGCCGCCAAGGTACTCGGCGCGCACACCGAGTCCCTCATGGACATCGGGATCGCGCACTGCCTGTTCGGCAGCGATGGCGTTGATCTCAGCCTGAGCCTGCTCGAGCGAAACATTCGGCTTGAGACGCGCGACGATCGTATTCCCTCCGAAGCGGCTCCTGACCTGAGTCGATCCCAACTCCAGCGGCGCAATAAAATCGATTTGCGGCTGGCGCGTGCCCGGAGGTGTATTCGCGTCGCGGAACAATCGGAAGTCGGGCGGCAGCACGCCGATGATCATCGTTGGAACCTGATTGAGCATCACTTTCTTTCCGACGATCGATGAATCCGACCCAAATCGCCGGCGCCACATCGAATGGCTGATCAACATTAGCGGCGCAACGTTGCCCATGCGGTCTTCGTCTTCCGTGAATGTGCGGCCCATGAAGGGTTTCACGCCGAGCAGAGGAAATAACGACGGTGTAAAGCATTGACCATAGATTCGCTCCGCAGCAGTCCCTGGGGAATCCGCGCCGAGAGTCCTTACGCCGCATGATCCTCCATTAAACGCACCGACTTCCTCAAACGACCGGCCCTGCTCGCGGATCGCGAAATACTTGGTGACGCTGGACGTCATCGCCTCCTTGTCAATGACGTTGTTCAAACGGTGATTCAGGTCCGGCACGGTCCATATCGTTACCAGCCGGTCTGGATCCGGATATCCCAGCGGATTGAGCAACGTCGAATTGGTGAGGCTGAAGATGAACGTGTTCGCGCCGATTCCAATGGCCAGCGAAATCGCCGCGACGATAGTGAATCCCTTATGCCGCGCGAGACTCCGCAGACCATGCCGAACGTCGCGAATGCTTTCGTCGATGAAACGCGAAACCATTTCATCGCGCGATAACTCGCGCACCATGACGTCGTTCCCAAGAGCCTGCCTGGCTCTTCGTTCCGCCTGCGACGGCTCCATCCCATGTTGGATCAGATCCTCTTTGATCATCTGGCGGTGGGCTTCAAGCTGATCGGCGAGATCGCTCTCGAGCTTTGATCGGCGGAAGAGATTCAGAATACGAATCCAGAACGAGCGCACACGATTCATGACGTCACCTATTCAGGCTTGGGAACAAGCCGCGAGATAATCTCCGCGATGCGCCACCAGTTCTCCGCTTCCTTTGCGAGTTGGCGCCGGCCGGCTTTCGTGATTTGAAAGTACTTCGCCTTGCGATTATTTTCGGACGTGCCCCATTCCGAGTTGATCCACCCCTGCTGCTCCAGCCGGACGAGGGCGGGATAAATTGTTCCCTGATTCAGGAAGAGAGCATCCTGGCTGATCTGCTCGATGCGCCGGGCGATTCCCCAGCCGTGTAGCGGCCCGATGGAGTCGAGGGACTGCAGGATCATGAGGTCGAGCGTGCCTTGAAGCACTTCGGATTTCTTCTTTGATGTCACGGCCTGCCACGCTCCTGTTGATGTTCAACGGAAGCGTAGCACACTCCCGTTGATTGTCAACAGGACCGAGTGTCAAGCATCTCCAGATCATCGGCGAAGCTGCTCGCCTATTGCCGCAAGAAGTCTGCGCCAGAAATACCGTGGTCTCAAATCACGAGATACCCGGGCCCGCGGCTATAAATGCGGTCCTGAATTTCCTCCTCTCCTCCCATTTTTACAGAGTAGAATTCCGGTCGAAGTCGGAGGCTTTCTGTCGTGCCAGCCGGATATGTCTTCGGTCCGTTCACCCTTGACTGCCGGAGGCAGCGTCTTTTGCGCGATGGAGAACCGCAGGCGCTGACCGGCAAGACGTTCGAGGTGTTGCGCGTCCTGATCGAGCACCGCGAGCGGCTGGTCGAAAGGCAGGAACTGCTGCGGCTGGTGTGGCCCGACGTGGTGGTCGATGAGGCCAACCTGACGCAGCACATCTTCACGGTCCGAAAGCTTCTTGGCGACTGCTCCCAGGACGCCCGCTACGTGCTTACGGTCTCGCGGCGCGGCTATCGTTTCATTGCCGATGTCCAGGAGGTCGGCGACGAGGCGCCGTCTGGCGACATGCCGGGTCGCGCGCGCAACCTGCCGACGATTCGCGCGCTGGCGATTCTGCCGTTCGCCGCGATCTCCGGCAGCGACGAGGAGTACCTTGGGCTCGGGCTGGCCGACGCCGTGATTGCGCGCCTGGCAAAGCTTGCCACCGTTCCCGTTCGGCCCACGAGCGCAATCCGCCGCTACACGGCCGTTCCCCACGACCTCACTCAGGTCGCGCGCGAGCTGCGGGTCGACGCGGTCGTCGAGGGAACCATCCGTCGCGACGCAGAACGGATCCGCGTGACGCTGCAACTCGTGCACGTGCGCAGCAGCGCGCCGCTGTGGGCCGATCAGTTCGATACCCTCTTGTCGGATCTGTTCAGCGTGGAAGATTCGATCTCTACCCGGATCGCCGAATCGCTCGTCGTCACGCTGACTGGGGAACTGCGCCGTCGGCTGGTGCGGCGCGACACCGAAAGCGGCGACGCCTACCTCGCTCGGCTCAAGGGGCGCTACTACCTCAATCGGCGGACTCCCGACAGCCTGCACCGCGCCGTTGAATGCTTCAACCAAGCAATCGCATGCGACCCGCTGTATGCGCTCG
>DASRHX010000493.1:0-5611 GCA_035650295.1 Bryobacteraceae bacterium
CGAAACCTCCAACTCGCGGTCGAGTTCGATGAGTTGGAAATATGTTGTCGCGACATCGGCGACGAGTGAAACAATCACAGTGCGCTGCGCCGCTTCTTGCGCCAGATACTCGGCGCGCGCGGCTTCGGTGAGCCGGCGGTAGCGCCCCCAGAAATCCAGTTGAAACGTCATCTCCAGCAGGCTATTGCCGAACGTGACCTCTCGCTGCACTCCGGGCGGCAGGGGAGTTCCGCCGCCGACCGAGATCTCGCGATTCGTCAATGCCCCCCGCCCGGAAACGATCGGGAGCTGATTCGAGCGCGCCACGGTGATCTGGGCCCGCGCATCGAGGATGTTCTGGGCCGCGATGCGCACGTCGTAGTTGTTCTGCAGCGCCTCGGTCACCAAACCTCGCAACGCCTCGTCCTGAAACAACTCGGTCCATCGCAAATCGCCCATGGACTTGGCGTTCTCCACTACCGCGTTGCGGTATTGCTGCGGAACCGGCAATTTCGGCGCCTTGTAGTTTGGGCCCATCATGCAACCCGACATTATCAGCGCTGCAATGATCAGCATCGCTGTCTGTGGTGCCAGCGCCGCCTTCGGCCGGCCCAACCGGTCGGCCAACCGTTGGAACCATGTGTAGAACGTCGGAATCATGAACACACCCAAAATGGTTGCCGCCAGCATGCCGCCGAACACTGCGCTTCCCAGCGATTGTCTGCTCGCCGAACCGGCGCCCGTCGCCCACACCAGCGGCACCACGCCGAGAATGAATGCAAAACTGGTCATCAAGATGGGCCGGAACCGCAGCGTCGCGGCTTCCAGCGCGGCGTCATCCACCGGTACGCCGGTATCTCTCCGCTGCCGTGCGAACTCAACGATCAAAATTGCGTTCTTGGCCGCCAGTCCGATCAGCATGATCAAACCAATCCGGCAATAGACGTCATCCGGTATGCCACGGAACCACTCCGTAAAGATCGCGCCGAAGACACCGGCCGGCACACCCAGAACCACGGCAACTGGAATGATCCAGCTTTCAAATTGCGCTGCCAGAAACAACACCACCATCAGCAACGCCAGTGCGAACACGCCGGTACTCGAACCGGCCTTCTTCTCCTGATACGACATCGCCGTCCACTCGAATCCGAAGCCAGCCGGAAGCGTTCGCTGCGCGAGTTTCTCGGCCGCATCCAACGCCTGCCCTGTCGAATAGCCCGGCGCCGGGCCGCCTAGAATATCCGCCGACCGGAATAGGTTGTAGCGTCCGATCGACAGCGGCCCATTCGTCGGTTCCGTCTTCACCAGAATGCTCAACGGAATCATATTGCCCGACAGCGATCGCACGTAATAGCGGGAAATATCGCTCGGATCGCGCCGGAATTGTGGCTCGGCCTGGGCCACCACGCGGTAGGTGCGGCCAAACAGATTGAAGTCGTTCACATAGATGCCGCCCAGATACGTTTGCAGGGCCTGATACACGTCCACGATCGGTACGCCCATCGAGCGCGAGCGCTCGCGGTCCACTTCCAACTTCAGTTGCGGCTCATTCGGCACGAACGTCGACACCATCTGTCCAAACGTGGGGTCTTTGCGAGCCTCGGCCAGGAAGTTATCCGTCACACGCGCCAGTCCTGCCACATCGCCGCCGGTGCGATCCTGCAACTTCATGTTCACCCCGCCCGTGTTGCCCAGGCCGCGGATCGGCGGCGGCTGGAACACGAGAATGAATGCGCCCTCGATCGCAAACAGACGCTTCTGCAAATTCTGCACGACTGCATTGGTCTGCTCCTCCGGCTTGGTTCGCTCATCCCACGGCTTCATAATGCCGAACATCGATCCCACGCTCGACGAGGTATCGCCTTTCACGAAGCTCGTGCCGACCAGGTCGAAAACATCGGCCACGCCCGGAGTCTTGAGCATGATCTGCTCGGCCTCGGCCATCACGTTGGAAGTGCGTTCAAGCGAAGCGCCATTCGGCAATCCGACGTCAACGATGAAATACCCTTCATCTTCGCCAGGCAGAAATCCCGTCGGTGTCACCCGGTACAAGTTCCAGGTCAGCCCAAGCACCACTGCCAATAGAATTGCAACGATCGCCCCGCGCCGGATCAGCGTCCGCACCATGCGCGAATAGGCGCCCAGCGTCATATCAAACAAGCGATTGAACGCATTGAAAACCGGCGTCAGAATAGTCCGCTTATGTTCGTCCTTGCTTTTCAACAGCAGCGCGCACAGCGCCGGGCTCAACGTAAGAGCATTAATGGCCGACAGCACCACGGACACCGCGATTGTCAGCGCGAACTGCTTGTATAACTGGCCCGTGATGCCCGACAGAAATGCCACCGGTACGAATACGGCCACCAGAATCAGCGCAATCGCCACCACTGCCCCAGACACTTCCTGCATCGCCCGAAGCGACGCCGCGTGAGGGCTCATTCCCTCCTGAATGTGATGCTCCACGGCTTCCACCACGACGATGGCGTCGTCCACGACAATTCCGATCGCCAGCACGAGACCGAACAGGGTCAGAACGTTCACCGTGAACCCAAGCATCGGGAAAAACATGAAGGCGCCCACGAGCGAAACCGGCACCGTGATCAACGGAATCAGTGTCGCCCGCCAGTTTTGCAGGAAGATGAACACCACCAGGATCACGAGTACGATCGCTTCGATCAACGTGCGCATTACTTCGTTAATCGATGCGCGAATGAAGTTGGTGGCATCGTAGAGAATCCGGTAGCGAATGCCCTTCGGGAACGTAGCCGAAGCCAGTTTCATCTCCTCTTGCACCTTGTTCACGACATCCACTGCATTGGTGCCGGGCAACTGGAAGATCAGTATATTGACCGCTTCGCGCCCGTTCACGCGCGTGAAGCCGGAGTAATCGAATGCGCCCAATTCCACGCGCGCCACATCGCGTACGCGCACCACGGAGCCGTCCGTGTTGGATCGCAGGATGACGTTCTGAAACTCCTCGGCGTCCTTCAACCGGCCCGCCGTGCGGATCGTGTATTCGATCTCCTGCCCTTTTGGCGCCGGTGATTGTCCGATGCGTCCCGCCGCCGCCTGTACGTTCTGTTCACGGATCGCGGCAATCACGTCAGTCGTCGTCAGACCCAGCTTGAACATCGTGTCCGGCTTCAGCCAAACGCGCATGCCATATTCGCGTTCGCCGGGAAGTTGCACGTCGCCCACGCCATAGATACGCGACAACCGGTCGCGCACGTTGATCTTCGAATAGTTGGAAAGAAACAGTTGGTCGTAGGAATCGTCCGGCGACTCGATTGCCATCGCCAGCAAGAGCGATGTCGATTGCTTACGCACGCTAATGCCCTGCCGCCGCACCTCGTCGGGCAGTTGCGGCTCGGCCAGCGCCACTCGGTTTTGCACCTGCACCGCCGCGATGTCCAGGTCCGTCCCCACTTCGAACGTCACGGTTGTCGTCAACCGCCCGTCATTAGTCGCTTTCGACTCGAAGTACAGCATGTTCTCCACGCCGTTGAGCTGTTGCTCGATCGGCGCGGCCACGGTCTCTTCCACAACCTCCGCGCTCGCACCGAGATACTGCGCCGTCACACGCACGGTCGGCGGCGTGATCTCCGGATAGCGGTCGATGGGAAGGCCCATCAGCGTGACGAATCCCACGAGAGTGATCACGATGGCGAGCACGCTCGCAAACACTGGACGATTGATAAAGAAAGTGGAAATCATGATGGCGTCCCCTTACTTCGCGTCCGGTTCGGTTTCCGCCACCATCTTCGGTGTCACCTGCGAACCCGGGAATGCCTTCTGCAATCCGTCGATGATCACCCGGTCCCCTGGCGCCAGACCTTTCTCGATCACCCACATCGCGCCGATACGGTCGGTCGCCGTCACCGTGCGCGCTACCACGCGATCATCCTTGTCGAGCAACAACAGTTGCCGCAGGCCCTGCAACTCTTGAATGGCGCGTTGCGGAACCACGAACACGCCATCCTTCATCCCCGTACGCAGGCGCACGCGGCTGAACTGGCCCGGCAACAGAATGCGGTTCGGATTCGGGAAATCGCCGATCAATTTCAACGTGCCCGTCTGCACATTCACCGCGCGATCGGCGTAGCGGTAAGTGCCTTTGTATGGATACACCGTTCCGTCCGCGAGCACCAATTCGAGCGGTTCCACTGGCACCGTTTTTCCCGTGCTTTTTTGCGAGGCTAGTTGCCTGCGTGTGTAGTCGAGGTAATCGCGCTCGGTGACCGTAAACTCCACGTAGATTGGATCGAGCGGGCTGATCAACGTCAGCGGTTCCGGCGAATTGGCCGCCGCCAGTCCGCCAATCTGAATCTTCGTTTCGCCGATACGGCCTGCAGTGGGAGCTTTAATCTCCGTGAACCCTAAATTCAACTCCGCCAGTTGCAGTGCGGCCTTGGCCGAGAGGATCGCCGCCTCCGCCTGTTGAATTTGCGTTTTTTGCGTAAGGCGCAACTGATTTACGTTGGCTTCACGAGCGCGATAGTTGTTCTGCGCCACGCGTCCGTTGGCAAGCGCCGCATCCAGATCCTGCTCCGGCAGCGCTTTCTCGGCCACGAGTGGCCTCACGCGTGATACGTCCTGCTCCGCCTTGATCAGCGATGCTTCCGCTTGCGCCAGTTCGGAATCCGCGCGCAGCACTTCCACACCTTCACGAGCGAATATAAGTTGCGCCTCCGCCCGTGCGAGTTCCGCCGCCGCCTTCTGCACATCCGCGCGATACGTTCGCTGATCGATGACGTACAGCAACTGCCCCTCTGAGACAAAGTCCCCCGGCCGGAACAGCCATTTGTCGATATAGCCGTTCACTCGTGAATTCACCTGCACCGTGTTCAATGCGAAAGTCGCGCCGATGAACTCCTGAAATATGGGCACCGATTTTGGCTGGACAGCGACGGCGGTGACAGGAAACCGGGGAGGTCCTTGTTTCGCCTGCGCTTCCTTGGGCGAGCCACCGCACGCATGCAGCAGCATAACGAGCGGTAGAGGGAGCAAAAAAGTGATGATACGAATGGGGCGATGCCTAGCCACGAACGAAGTATGGACCATCTAGTCCGATTTGATGCAGCCCAAATGCTCACAGTCGCGAAATACCTCGATTGAGTTATTTAATGTGAGTTGCTAATCGGTCTTCCAAGGAAAGCAGGCGCGGGAAGCCGCGGGCCTTTGTACTGTCGCACATCGCCAAAAACCGCCCGGGAGACTTCCAAGTCCTCCCAGGAAGAGCGGGCTTTCGCAATTTCTTCCGCGCTACGCGCGACGAAATTCCACCACATCAGGATCGTCTCTGCAAACGGCGTGCCTCCCAACAGAATGAGCCGCGCCCCCATTTCACTCGCAATGGCAATCTCGTTACGGCCCGCGCCGAGATAGTAGAGCGTGTTAGGCGACACTGGAGTACCCAGCAGAACTGCATCGCCCGATGCCAGCAATGCCCCGTATTCGAAGTCTTGTTGCAATTCGAGGCATACACGCTGACCCGCATCGACCACGATCTCCGCCCCGATGCCCGGACTGAATTGCCGACCCGCCGAAGAAATTCCGGCAAGTTTTCCAAGGATCACCGCGACACGGCCGCCGGCGCAATCCACCACTGGCTGCTCCGTCGCACACTGATATT
>DASRHX010000494.1:0-4081 GCA_035650295.1 Bryobacteraceae bacterium
TGAAAGCCGAAAAACGAATGGCGCAGGGTATCACGTTCCTGCAAACTTACACGTGGTCGAAGACGATGTTCGACTCCTTTGCTTGTTGCGGCGCGCAGCGGCACAACAACCCTTACGCATGGAAGCTCGAGAAAGGATTGGCGGAGAGCGATCAGCGCCACCGCGCCACCACGGCGTTTCTCTGGGAACTGCCGTTCTATCGAGGGAAACGGGATCTTCGAGGACAACTGCTGGGCGGCTGGCAACTGAATGGTTCTCTCAACCTCGAAACCGGTCTGCCCATGCATCCCACTCAAAGCGTGGCGCCCATCGATGACGGCTGCCCACGCTGCAATCGCCGCCCGGACCGCCTCTCCGACGGGAATCTCGATTCCAGCCAAAGGACGCTGCAAAAGTGGTTCGACACATCCGCCTTCCTGCTCGCTCGCGGGCATTATGGAAATAGCGGCAGGAATGTGTTGTTCGCTCCCGGGCTGACGAATCTCGACTTCGCGGTCTTCAAGAATTTCCCCATCGGGGAACGCAAAGAGATCCAGTTCCGGTGGGAAAACTACAACTTCACGAATACGCCGGCCTTCAATCCTCCGACGCTCGAGATCAGTTCCGGCAATTTTGGCCGCATCACGAGCGCCGGGCTGGGCAGGGAGATGCAGTTTGGGCTCCGATTCCAGTTTTAACCGGCTGCTCACGCTGAGCCGTAGAAAGCTGATTGCAGCGCTGGGCGGCATACCGGCGGTGGCGCGTACACAGCCCGTGTATGGCTCGGAGAGCATTTACACACGGATGTTCGGCATTCGACCCTTGCTATGCGCGCGTGGACATACCACGGCGTATGGTGGTTCCCTCATGCCCGCTGAAGTGATGCGGGCGATGGTGGAAGCCAACGACTTCTTCGTCGACCTGAACGAACTCAATGAGGCTGCTGGCCGGCGCATCGCGTCCCTAATGCAAGCCGAAGCGGCGATCGTAACGGCGGGCGCATTCTCCGCCATGGTCCTCGGCGCGGCGGCCTGCCTCACCGGCGCGGACGCTGAGAAGATCGACGCGCTTCCTCATCCCACCTGGCGCAAGAAGGAATGCTTCATGCAAAAGGCCCATCGCGAAAGCTATGATCGGGCTTACCGTACGGCCGGCATGGTCATCCGGGAATTCTCGACAAGAGAGCAACTGGCCGGCGCCATCGGTCCTGAAACCGCGATGATCGCGGCGCTGGCGAGTACGGAGAAGGCTGCGATGAATGACCGCACGATTATGCGGCCACACGAATTCGTAGAACTGGGCAAGAAGACCGGCGTGGTCACGCTCATCGATGCCGCAGCCGAGATTCCTCCGGCCGAGACGCTGACGCGCTTCACCAAGATGGGTTTCGACCTGGTGGCAATCAGCGGCGGCAAAGGTTTGCTTGGGCCGCAGGCCACGGGCATCCTGGCTGGGCGGAAGGACCTGATTCACGCGGCCTCATTGAATCACTCACCCAACACAGGCATCGGGCGGGGGATGAAAGTAGGCAAAGAGGAAATCGTCGGCCTTGTCACGGCGATGGAACTTTATCTCTCTCGGGATCGCGACGCTGTGCATGAGACCTGGAACAACAAGGTCCGTTTTCTTGTTCACGAACTGCAAGGCATCCCTGGTCTGCGCGCAGAGCAACAGCTCGCGGCAAATGGTCACGATCATGGCTTCCTCGAAGTCCTGGTGACTTGGAATCCGCAGATCATCCCGCTCACCGGGAAGAAGCTCACCGACATGCTCAAGGGCGGTGAGCCGCGGATGGTCTACTATCCCGAATATGGTGATGAGCATAGCGGCGTACTGCAGACGCGGAGTATGAAAGAGGGCGAAGAAATTCTCGCCGCCCGGCGCCTACGCCAGGTTTTCCAGGCCAAGGTCTAACCCGGATGCGGATGGTGGGTGGTCATCTCGTGGCCCATAGTCTCCCCCAGGCGGATGCGCCAGATCGATCCCTTCATTGAGAACGCGATGTCTTTCCCATCCGGCGACCATGTCGGAAAATTCGGTCCGTTCGTGATCCGCGGAAGGTAACACTCGAGCGCATAGGGCTCGCCCGTCATGATTCGCGAAAAGACTCGTCGCTGCGTTTGCGCCGGCAAGAGAGCGGCAATCAACACCAGGCCCAACACCAACTGCATACACGCTGATTCTAGCTTGCGTTAGACTGAGCTACCAAGAAGGCCGATATGAACATCAACCGCCGCCAACTTCTGAGCTCCACCTCGCTTGGCGTCTCCGCGCTCGCCGCGGCCGCCTCCAAGCTCCCGGATTTCTCGTCATACCGCAATGAGTTTCCTCGCGCCACACAGCAGGTGTACCTCGACGCGGCCGCCAACATGCCGCTCCCGAAATTTGTGGCCGAGGGCATGCGCCGTTACATGGACTTCCACATGTATGGACCCGGCGACGGACGCGGCGAGTACGCGAGCAAGACCATCCGCGAAGTCAAACCGCTGTTTGCCAAGTTGATTAACGCCAAGCCTTCGGAAATCGGGTTCGTGGTTTGTACCAAAGCCGGCGAGGCCGCGGTCGTAAACGGCCTGCGGATCCAGGAGTCCGGTGGGAATCTCGTGACCAACGATCTCCACTACGCGGGCTCGATTCACGATTACATCGGCCGCCGCAAATCCGGCATGGACGTGCGCATCGTGAAGCATCGCGACTGGCGCATCGACATGCGCGACATGGAAAAGGTCGTCGACAAGAAAACGAAGCTCATCTCCATCACGCTGGTCTCGAATGTCAACGGTTGGGTGGAAGATGCGAAGGCGCTGAGCACACTTGCGCATGCTCATGGCGCCTATGTCTACGCCGACATTATCCAAGCCGCCGGCAGCGTTCCGGTTGATGTGAAGGCACTCGGCATCGACTTCGCCGCGTGCTCCAATTACAAGTGGCTGCACGGCGCTCGCGGCGCCGGCTTTCTCTACGTGCGCGAAGATTTGCAGGGCGGCGTAGTGAAGGATCTGAGTTTTCCCGGCTACGTTCATTTCAACTACGCTCCGTGGGTTCCCCAGCGCAACGCGACCGCCGACGAATTCCCATACATCTCGCCAAAAGGCGCGGGCCGCTACGAGGCTGGCAACGTCAGCTATGTCGCGTATGCCGGACAGTATGAGGCACTCACGCGGATGCTTGCCGTGGGCGTGGAGAACATTTACGCGCACACGAAGCCCATGTGCGACCGGCTGAAGAAGGAGTTGCCGTCACTGGGCTACAAGCTCATCACGCCGCTCGATGCGCCCAGTTCGATCGTTGTGGCGCAAGCCAAGGACTTGAAAGTTACCGAGCAGAAGGTGAAAAAGGCGAACGTCCAGGTGACCACCACCGGCGCCAATCGCGTCCGAGTCTCGCCCGCGCTCTACAACAACATGGAAGATATCAATCGCTTGTTATCGGCGCTGGCGTGAAGCATCTTCTCGCCGTCGTCATTCTGTTAGCGCGGTTGCACGGCGCGGCGCCACTCGCCGAGGAAGCCAACGACCCAGCCGTCTCGCGCGATGGCCGCTGGCTTGCGTACATATCCGATAGCGGCGGCCTGTGGATCCGGCCTTTCGCCGGTGGGAAGGCTCGCCAACTCGCGGAACAAGCGAGCGCGCCCGCGTTCTCTCCCGACGGAACCACGCTCGCCTATCGCGGCGAAGCGAACGGTGGCGGTGTGTATGTGTTGCGCGTCAAGGGCGGTTCCGCGCGTCTGCTCGCCCTCGGTGGACATCGGCCACGCTATTCGCCGGACGGGCGCCAGATTGTTTATCAGACCGCGGCGGGGGTGTTCCTCCTTGACGTCAAAGGCGGACAGCCCCGCCGGCTCCACCCCTCCGCCACCAGTGCGGCATGGTCTCCCGACGGGAAGCATCTCATCGTCAACGCATGCAGCGGCATTTGCGAGTGGTGGGTGATCCCCGTCGGCGGAGGCGAGCCAATCGCGACCGGAGCCGCGAAGCTTCTCCGCCAGCACCAGCTCAGCGGACAGCCGGATCTCTGGCTCCCATCCGGAAAGATCGTATTCGCTGGCAACGCCAGGCTCTGGGTTCTCCATCTCAACCCAACAACATTCCAGGTCGAGGGC
>DASRHX010000495.1:0-6438 GCA_035650295.1 Bryobacteraceae bacterium
TGCTTGGTGAAGGGCGCTTTTCCTACACGCGGCTGCAAACGAACAACTATCCGGTAAGCGAAGGCTTCGACATGAGCACGCTCGGGTTTTCGCCGCAGGTGGTGGAGAACGTCCTTTATAAACAGTTCCCGCAGATCACCGTGCAACAGTACAACTCGGGCTCCGGGCTGGTCGTATCCACTTTCGGCGCGGACGAAGTGGGACAACTCGGCGGCGCGACCAAGACGCTAGCGCCGCAAGACACCTGGCACGGCCAGTATCACTTCACCTGGATCAAGGGAAAGCACAAGATCAAGTTTGGCACCGACCACCAGTTGATGCGAATGAACGCGTATAACTCCCAGTTCTCCGCCGGGCAGTACTTCTTCGACCGCACCTACGCCCAGGGGCCCGACCCGTCGGTCTCCTCGGCCAACAGCGGCCACGGTTTTGCCAGCATGCTGCTCGGCGTTCCTCAGGCCGGAACGCTGACGTTCACGCCGCGCATGTTTCTGTTCCAGCGCTACAAGGCGGGCTACATCCAGGACGACTGGCGGATTACGCCGCGGCTGACGCTCAATCTCGGGTTCCGTTACGAATACACCTCGCCCTACGGCGAAAAGTGGGGCAACATCGGCTATATCGATCCGTTCGAAACCGAGCCGATCACGGGCGGCAAGGGCGTCTTTAAATGGGTTCCGCCGGGCGGCTATCACACCGACCCGAACTACAAAACGTTTGGCCCGCGCGTCGGCTTGGCCTACCGGCTTAACGACAAGACCGTCATTCGCACCGCCGGCGCCATCTTTAACGCCGCCAACAACGGCTTGAACGCCGCGGCGACGGATTTTGGCTCCGGCACGTTTGTCAGCAACTTCATCACGCTCGGCCCGCCGAACCCGATTCCCTTTACGCCACCGGTGGGCGGCTCGTGGTCGAATCCATTCGCGGGCGGATTCACGTACCCGCAAAAAGGCCAAACGACGTTTGCCGGCCAAAACATCCGCGTGGACGTGGAGGACCACCCGCTAGCCTACCTGGCGAACTGGAATTTCGGCATCCAGCGCGAACTGGGCAACAGCATGATCGCTGAAGTCGCGTATGTCGGCTCCAAGATCACGCACCTGTTCTGGAATCGCCAGGACAACGCCAACGACCCGCTCTTGTTGCAACAGTGGGGTCCGCGGCTCCTCGACGCGGTACCGAACCCGTATTTCGGCAAGGTCACCGTGGGCGCGTTGAGCTTCCCCACTGTGCAGCGCCGGCAGTTGCTACGCCCGTTCCCGCACTACCAGGAGGTGCTGCACATACGGGCCAACTATGGCGATTCGCACTACCAGTCGATGACCGCTCGCTTTGAAAAGCGTTATTCGCAAGGGTTCACGGTATCGGTAGCCTATACGCTCTCGAAGACGATCTCCGACATCGGAGGCGATTCGAACACCTGGGTCGTTGGCCCGTCGAATGCCCTCTACGCACCCGACTACAACCGGGGCCTGGAAGCAAATGACCTACCGCACCGAGTAGTCATCAGCCACCTTTACGAATTCCCGCTCGGCAAAGGCAAGCGCTGGGCCAACTCCGGCATCCTGAGCCACATTGTCGGCGGCTGGCAGTGGAACGGCATCGCCGTCTTCCAATCCGGCCGTCCGATCCTGATCACTGCGCCCGACGACACCAACTTGTTCAACTTCCAGTACACCAATGGCCGCGCGAATCGCCTCAAGAGCGGCGTTCTTTCGAGCGGGCAGACGATCGACAAGTGGTTCGACACAGAAGCATTCAAGCGCGCTCCCCCATTTACCGTTCCCAACGACTCGCTCACCCAGCCCAACCTCCGCGGCCCTGGCCGCAAGAGCGTGGATATGTCTATCTTCAAGAACACCCGGATCAAGGAACGCTACAACGTCCAGTTCCGTGCCGAGGCGTTCAACCTTAGCAACAGCCCCTTCTTTGAAGCGCGCAACCAGACCACCGACGTCACCAACACCGACTTCGGCCGGATCATCTCGGGCTCTCAACCCAGGAACATTCAGTTTGGAATCAGGGTCCTCTTTTAGGAGACAGGCACAATGGAACGACGCCATTTTCTACGCGCTGGGAGCGCGGCCGCGGCCGCCGGACTGCTCAAAATCGGCTATTCGCAGACGAAAACGCCGGGGATCATGGTCGGCATGTCGTTTACCGACCGCCCCAAGGATGAGGATTTCGCCCTCCTCTCGCATAACGGGATTGAAGCGGTTTCGATCTGGACCGGTATCGCCAACAACAATGCCGACTGGATGACCGGCATCCGCAAGAGACTTGAAGCCCACGGCGTCAAGATCTACAACATTGGCATCATCGATCTGCATTGCGACCCGACGATGGTGCTTGGGACCAGCGGCGTAGAGACAAAGATCGCCCAGTATAAGGAGTACCTGGCGAATCTCGGCCGGGCCGGGATTCCCTATACGACCTACGCCCACATGGCGAACATCAAGAACCAGTCCATTCCGGGGTTCTATGCCACGGCGATGAGCAAGACGCGGGGGAATTCGCCGACGCGGGAGTTTGATGTGGAGGTGGCGAAGAAGCTGCCCAATTCGTTCGATAAGGAGTATCCGGCCGAGCATGTCTGGAAGACGTTTACGACGTTCATCCAGGCGGTGATGCCGGTGGCGGAGAAGAGCAACGTGAAGATCGGGCTTCACCCCGACGATCCGCCGTTTTCGCCGTTGGGTGGAGTGGCGCGCATCTTCACGAACTACGATGCCTACGAGCGGGCGTTTCAGATTGCTAACAGCCCGAACTTCGGGGTCTGCCTATGCGTGGGCACTTGGGGAGAAGGCGGCAAAGGGATGGGACGGGATCCGGTGGAAGCGGCGCTGTCGTTCGGCCGGCGGAAGAAATTGTTCAAGATTCATTTCCGGAACGTGAGTTCTCCTTTGCCGAAGTTCCAGGAGACGTTTGTCGACAACGGCTACATGGACATGTACAAAGTGATGAAAGCGCTGCAGAAAGTGGACTTTCACGGAATCATCATTCCCGATCACGTTCCAGGGGGCGGGCCGATGTATCCGCAGGCCAATTATGCCTACACGCTGGGGTACATGAAGGCATTGCGGGACCGGGTGGTGTCGGAAGGGTGACCTAGGTCGGGGCGGGCGCACCGGGAGATTTCAAACGCATTGGTGGCCGTAGTGTACTCCGCCGATGGGGGTGGACCGGCACGATGCGCTACCGGCGGCAACATGAACAATCGTTTATCTTGCGTCAACCCGAGGTCCATCCGCTGTGGTAGTATTTGGGGGTTGTTGAGCACCACCACGTCCGAGACGATCACGAAAGTGGCTATTACCGAATGAGGATCTCTCAGCGATTTTCTGGCGGCGCTGCGCTGCTCGTTATCCTTTTCAGTCTTCCGGGTTGCGAAACCTCACCCAGCCGGCAGCAGCGGTTCGTGCGGGCATTCGTCCCACCGGCGCCCCGCCCAGCAGCAAAGCCGGTCTCGGATCTTCCCGATCCCCCTAAGGTGGAATCGGGGTTCTACCGGCATGATTCGCCCCTGCTGTTGGCAGCCAACACGGCCGCGCCTCCGCATACCTTTGAAGTGGACCACCGGCTGCTCAAATCCAACGAGCAATTCCGGAAGGGCGCGGAGTTGCTGGCCCGGGGAAAGGTGGACGAGGCACGGGTGCAGTTTGACGCTGCGCTCGATTGGCTTGTTTCGGCCCCGGCCTCGATGGCTGCGCGCGACCGGCTGGTGACCCGATATAAGGAAGTGGTGGAGGAGATCTACCGCCTCGAGGTGGAGTCGGCCCAAAGCGCCGGGCAGGAGCAGGAGCCGGTGTACGACCCGGCGCCGTTCGACGATGTGGTCGACCTGACGTTCCCGGTCGATCCGAAGCTCAAGATGAAAGTTCGGGAGCAAGTGCAGGCGACCGTGTCGCAGCTTCCATTGGAGACGAGCGACGCCGTTCTGGGATACCTCAACTTCTTTTCCTCGCCGAAAGGCCGGAAGATCGTGACCGCCGGTTTCCGGCGGGCGGGCCGGTACGCACCGATGATCCTGAGGATTTTGGATGAAGAAGGTCTGCCGCAGGAACTGATCCACATGGCGCAGGCCGAGTCGGGGTTCCTGCCTCGCGCCGTTTCGCGGATGCGGGCGACTGGGATGTGGCAATTCGTGAAAGACCGCGGCAACGAGTACGGGCTGAAGCAGACCGCCTCGACCGACGACCGGCTCGATCCGGAACGTGCGACGCGGGCGGCGGCCAGGCACCTGCGGGATTTGTACGCGCAGTTTGGCGATTGGTATTTGGCCATCGCGGCCTACAACTGCGGTCCTGGCAACGTTGAGCGGGGGATTCAGCGAACCGGGTACGCCGATTTCTGGGAACTCTACAAGCGCAATGTTCTTCCGCGCGAGACGGCGAACTACCTGCCGATTATCCTGGCCATGACAATCATGGCGAAAAACCCGGCCGATTACGGGATCGACGAGATTGTCCCCGATGCGCCGATCACCTACGACACGGTAATCACCGAATCGCCAACGCACCTGGCATTGATTGCCGACATCACGGGCCAACCGCTTTCCGCGATCCGCGATTTGAACCCGTCGGTCCTTAAACTGGTGGCGCCGGCGAGTCATCCGATCCGGGTGCCGAAGGGGTCGGCGAGTGCCGTGTTCGCCGCACTGGAGACAATCCCAGACGCGAAACGAGCCGCGTGGCGCATACACCGCGTGGGCTCGGCGGATACGGTTTCCGCGATCGCACGCCAGTACAGGACGACTGAGAAGCAGATTCAGGCGGCAAATGGCGGTGCGCTGCGGTCACCGGAGGAAGGCGACCTGATCATCGTTCCGGTGTCCTATCCGGGCGTGCAATCCGCTTCGGCGTCCAAGGCAGCGAAGCGCTCCGTAATTGCCGGGAAGGCATCCGCGAAATCGTCGAGCCATGCAAAATCGGCAAAGCGTGGTTCCAAGAAGCCGGCAGTGGCCCGGAAGACGACCTCACCGAAGGGCCGCTCGACTGCGGCCAAGTCATCTCCGGTCAAGCCAGCACCCAAGCGCTCCGGAACATCGCTGAGAGCCTCGGCGCGATAATTCAACCTTCTATTTGGCCTCCGCGCCACACGCTTGTGTACTTTCTTGTTGCACAAGGGGAAAAAACAGATATTCTAATTTCTGATCTGGGAACCGTAGGAGGCTCTCGTAATGATTTCCTACCGCTTGTCGCCCGAAGACGACACTGAGTTGGACGATTTTGCCTACGAAGAAGAACACATCGAACTCGAATCAGAAATCAGTGAGTATGACATGGATGACGACGACTCTTTGACATTCGACAATGACACCACTACTGGCGCGGCGCCGGCTCAAGCGCCGAAGATCGCGCTGGAAGAACCTCCGCCGCCTGTGATCCTTCCTCCGGACGAGTCTGGCCCGGATGAATTGATTGCCGCGGACGCAGCAGCGAAGAAGAAGGCACCCGCCAAGAAGGCCCCCGCCAAGAAAGCCGCCGCGGCCAAGAAGGCTGCTCCCGCGAAGAAAGCTGCCAAGAAAGCGGCTAAGAAGGCCGCAAAGAAGGCTGCGAAGAAGGCCGCTCCGGCCAAAAAAGCGGCCAAGAAGGCGGTGAAAAAGGCTGCCAAGAAAGCCGTGAAGAAAGCAGCCAAGAAAGCGGTGAAAAAAGCGGCCAAGAAAGCAGTGAAGAAGGCGGCGCCGGCGAAAAAGGCCGTCAAAAAGGCTGCTAAGAAGGCACCTGCGAAGAAGGCCACGAAGAAAGCCGTAAAGAAAGCCGTGAAAAAGGCTGGAAAGAAGGCTGGAAGGAAGGCGCCGACCAAAAAAGCCGCAAAGAAGTCGCTTAGGCGCTAATCTGGTCCATAGGGTGCTGGTGGCGTTGATTGATTCCGCCAGCGCCCGAGCCTGTCATGATCGTTCGCGCTACCCGCCTGCTGCGAAAAATGCGTGGCGGCGCGCAGGCTCATCTCCTGGAAGCCGACGACGGCCATTGTTATGTCGTCAAGTTCACCAACAATCCTCAACATCGCCGGATCCTCGTCAATGAGTGGATCGCTTCGAGATTCCTTGCCTACCTACAAATCAACGCTCCGGCACCGGCGATTGTCGACCTAAGTCCGGAGTTTCTCTCCCAGACGACGGGTCTTCACCTGCAATTGGGCTCAACGCTCGTGCCCGTTCCTTCGGGGCGCCACTTTGGTTCGCGTGTCCCCGGCGAGTTGAATCGGATGTCCGTCTACGACTTTCTTCCCGACATTTTGCTGAACAAGGTCGGCAATCGCAGTGATTTCCTCGGAATCCTGGCATTCGACAAGTGGATGGGGAACTCCGACGCCCGGCAGTGTGTTTTCTATCGAGCCGTGGTCCGTGGGGCTGGGGAGGGGAGCGAGGAGCCGGGGCGTCCGGCTTGGATCGCTACGATGATCGATCATGGGTTTGTGTTCGACGGGCCG
>DASRHX010000496.1:0-4343 GCA_035650295.1 Bryobacteraceae bacterium
CCCGCCTCCGAAGCGGGATGAACCGGCCGACGCCGATACGAAGAAGCGCGCGGGCATATATGAGGCGCAGGAAATCGCACAGAAAGCCTTTGTGGCTGCCCTTCATTCGCAGGCAGGAGCCCAAGCCCGCGAGTACGTCTCGGGCCGCGGCGTCAGTCCCGAGCTTCAGGAAGAGTTTGGCATCGGCTATTCCCCGCGCGACGGGCAGATCGTCGTCCGGGCGCTCGAAAAGGCAGGCTTCAGCCCGCAGCAGATGGAAGACAGCGGCCTCGTCGCACCCAGCCAACATGGTCCGGGCTTCTACGACCGCTTCCGCAACCGCCTCATGTTCCCGCTGCACAACGAGACAGGCAAGCTCATTGCCTTCGCGGGACGAGCCTTGAGCGAAGAGGACAACGCCAAATACATCAACTCGCCGGAGACGGCAATCTACCACAAGAGTTCGGTGCTCTATAACCTGCATCGGGCGCGCAAGCCTATCCGCGACAAAGGCCACTCGATTCTGGTGGAAGGCTACATGGACGTCATCGGGCTCTACGCGGCGGGCTTCCCGCATGCCGTCGCGCCATGCGGCACGGCGTTCACGTCCGGCCAAGTGCGTATGCTACACCGCCATTCGGAGAACGTCGTCGTCAATTTCGACCCGGACAAGGCTGGTATCGCTGCCGCTGAACGCGCAATTCAGCTGCTTCTCGATGAGAGCATGCGTATCAAAATCCTCGAACTGGCGGGGGGCCTCGATCCCGACGAGTTCGTCAATCGGAATGGCGCCGAGGCCTATGTCGAGGCGATTCGGAATGCACCGCGCTACTTCCACTGGCTCGCCGACCGAGCCCGCTCGAAGTTCGACATGCGCTCGGCCGAAGGCCGGATGGCGGGACTGCGGTTCCTCATGCCCGCCATCCAACGCATACCAGATAAACTCGAGCGCGCCGCCATCGCGGAGGATGTCGCTGGATACCTGAGCGTGGAACGTTCGTTGGTGCTGGATCAGTTCCGCAGAATGGCCGCGAATCGCACGGCGGAACGCGCCGCCGCCGCGCCCCCCTCAGCCATCCCCGCCAATGAGCGGCTGCTGCTGCGCTGCCTCATCCACTCCGCCGAAGCTCGTGACCAGTTGTCCGAGCGCCTGGCGGGCCTGGTAGAGGAACAACCCCTGGAAGGGGCGGCCATTTTCCGGGCGATACTCGCCACCGGAGAGCCGTTCGACTTTGCCGCTCTCGAAGCCCGGCTAAATGATTCCGACCGCACCCTCCTGGCGCGGCTCACTTTTGCCGATGAGATCGAGAATGAGGAGTTCAGTTTGAGCCAGGCGCAGGCCTGTTTGTCGCGTATGGAAGCATCGGGACGAGACTCGAGATTGACACAACTTAAGGTTCGCATCCGCGAGGCCGAACGAGATGGACGTCTCGACGATGCGATGGCACTCATGAAAGAGCTAAATGAGAGTAAGCGTTCTTCGGCTTGACACTAGGGCTAATGCGGCGGCGATTCGTTTGCTTTAATAGGAAGGAAGGTTTGAGGGGCGTAGCGATGAGTACGGTGGAATGCAGCGGCGTTGGGCAGGCACCTGCAAGTGTTGGCCGGTCGATCCGGCGGACGCCGCGTTAAGGGAAACCTGATGTACGACGAAATGGGAGAGCTCGGACCGGAGGATAGACGGCGCGAGCGAGAACTCGACGACCTGATCGCCGATTTGGACACTGCGAGCGTAGATACGCTCGAGGACCCGAAACTGGATCTCGAAAAGGCCGAAGAGGAGGCCGAAGACCTAGACGCCTTCGATCTCGCGCAGGACCTTTCGGACAAAACCACCGATCCCGTGCGCATGTACCTGCGCGAAATGGGTACGGTTCCCCTTCTCACTCGTGAAGGCGAAATCGAACTTGCCAAACGCGTCGAGCGTGGCCAGCGGGGCATGATGAAGTCGCTGTCTCGTTCTCCATTGGTGATCAACCAAATTCTCGAGCTCGGCCAGCAGGTGGCCAGCGAAGAAGTCCCAATTCGCGACATCCTGCAATCGCCTGATCCTCCGGTTTCCGATGAGAACTTCGAAGAACAAACGAAAGAGTTCCTCAATGCCGTCGAGGAAATCGACAAGCTGTACAAGAAAACGCTGCAGTTGCAGCAGAAGCTCCCCGCCGTTCCTCGCGGAACCAAACCCAAACAAAACCGCAGCCTGCGCATGAATCTGGCGCGGTCCGTGATCAGGTTGTCACAGCGTGTCTGCGCCATCGCGTTCACGAGTGAAATGCGCCACTCGCTGGCGCAAACCGTGCGTATGGCTGTCGATCACCTCAGGCCGCTCGAACGCGAGATTGCCAAGTCCCAGCGCCAGCTCGAAGAGATTCCCTCGGCGCAAAACCACACGCGCGATCTCCGCAAGACGCATCGGCAGACGCTGATGAGCCTGCAAGATCTCGAGCAGGACTACGGCGCCTCGGCTGGAGACCTGCGCCGCACGCTGCACATCATCGACCGCGGCGAGTTCGAAGCCGAAGCCGCCAAAAAGCAGCTGATCGAAGCCAATCTGCGCCTCGTTGTCTCAATCGCCAAGCGTTACACCAATCGCGGCCTGCAATTTCTCGACCTGATTCAGGAAGGCAACATCGGCCTGATGAAGGCGGTCGACAAGTTCGATTACCGCCGCGGCTATAAGTTCTCCACATATGCCACGTGGTGGGTACGCCAAGCCATCACGCGCGCCATCGCTGATCAAGCGCGCACCATTCGCATCCCGGTGCACATGATCGAGACCATCAACAAACTGGTCCGCATGCAGCGCTCGATGCAGCAGGAGTTGGGGCGCGAGGCCACCACCGAGGAACTGGCAAAGCGCATGGAACTGCCCGTCGGCAAGGTGCGCAAGGTGTTGCGCATCGCGCAGGAGCCCATATCGCTCGAAACTCCCGTCGGCGAAGAGGAAGAATCGCACCTGGGCGACTTCATTGTCGACAAGCGCGTCGTCTCACCGTCGGAAGCCGTAATCAACCTCAACCTGCGCGAACAGACGGCCGAGGTGTTGAAGACCCTCAGCCCGCGTGAAGAAAAAATCATCAAGATGCGATTCGGGCTGCTCGACGGCAGCGAACACACCCTGGAAGAGGTCGGCCAGCAGTTCGCCGTCACGCGCGAACGCATCCGTCAGATTGAAGCAAAGGCGCTGCGCAAGCTTCGCCACCCCAGCCGCTCTCACAAATTGCGGGCGTTCCTCGAAAACACCAACGGCGAGTAATAACGCCGCACCAGTTCCGTGCTTGCGCTGGGCACCAGATGCTCCCAAGGCTCACCAGCGGCCATGCGTTCTCGCACTTCGGACGAGCTGACCGCATCGAACTCGCCATCCAATGCCAATGCCGCCACGCACTCCCGTAGCGCATCCGGCGCCGTAAACTCGCCCCCGCGTGCCGCCACCAGCAGACGGAATTCGCGTAACTGCTCCTCAATCGCCGGTTGTCCCTTGTACTGCCAGCCCACGATCCGCTCAGCCGCATCACGCCCACACACCAGGTGCACGCGCGCTTCGGGAAAATGTTCCCGTGCCTCGCGTGCAATTTCATAGAACAGTCCTCCGGCACTCACCGCCGCGGCCATGTTGTCTCCTAACATGGGCCGCACCATCTCAAGCCGCTGCTCCAGGCCAACTGCGCCGTAGTCTTTGTGTGGAAGTTGCCTTGCCAACACCGCGATCACGGCGTCGCAATGCGCCAACGCGGCCCGCAGCAATGCCTCGTGCGCCCGTGTCGGTGGATGAAACGCGGCGGGCAACAGAGCGAGTGATCGCACATCGCGTCCAAGCGTGCCTAGGATCTCCACTTCATTCGAGGGCCTTCAACCCGCGCTCCAATACCTCGTCGACGCCAGCCGCAACTCCAGCACGGGTTCGCATCACTGGAATTGTCGGCGTAATGCCCACACCATGGTGTTGCGAGCCATCATGTTTCAGCACCTTCATTCCCGTCCACACAAAGGTATAGCCGCCGGGCAATCGGAGCGGATTGATGTTGCCGTTCGTTCCCGCCGTCGCTTCGCCTACGATGTCACCGATCTTGTAGTGTTCGACGATGCCCATGCAGCTCTCCGCATAACTGATAGCACGTCCGTCGGTAAGGAATACCTTTTTCATGCGAAGGATCGGCTCTCGCGCTTTGATCGTCCACTCGCCTTGCCTGTCAAACGTCATCCCCACTCGATTTGGTTGAACTACTACAGGAATGTGCCACTGCGCGCTCGTACCACCGTTCGCCAAAAGGTAGCCGAACATTTTCATCGGATTTTTGAACGCCGGATAGCCACGAAGGTCGAACACGATGCCCTTGGCGGCGGATAACGAGGATAACTTC
>DASRHX010000497.1:0-8283 GCA_035650295.1 Bryobacteraceae bacterium
ATTCTGTTCGTGACGAACCGGTGTGGCTGATCGTATGACGAAACAGCCCGCTCGCACTTCAGGCAGTAAAAGTTACGGATCCCGTTGGCCATATTCCAGAGTCCATCCGCCGCATCCGAGATGGTTTTCGAGAACGAGTAGGACGACTGCACGGTGAGTCCCGATGCGAACCGTCTCTCAAACCTGGCAAGTAGCGCGTGATATTTGGAGTTCGCCCATCCAGCGTTCTTAGCTTGAAACCCGGTGTATTGCGGGTACGGGCGCAGGAGTTGTCCGCGCTGAATTGTCGGTGTAGCGAGAGTGCCGACGGTGACGATGCCCGCGAACGGATTCGGAACCTGTTCCAATAGCGTGTTGCCCATAGGCAGCAACGCCGGGTCCATTTGGTTCAACTCGACACTCGGCAGAAAGTAAGCAAGATTGGTGCCCTTGTTGCCGGCGTAGGCGACTTCCATCATCATTCGGCCGCCGAATTGACGCTGAATGGTGAAGTTCCACTGCTGGTTGTAGTTCGCGCGGAGGGAATCCGGCCAGCCGTCCCAAATGGTAAAGCCGACTTGTGTGGTGAGACCGTTTGCGCGGCCGGTGAAGAAGTTGTAGCCATCCGGGAAGGGGTTGCTCAGGTTACCTGTCGGAGTAATGCCATCAACGGTAGTCACCCAAGGCGTCTCGGATTGGAAGGCAGCACCCGTGTAGTGACGTCCGGCGCCATACGGCGGCATGCCATAGAAGATTCCGTAGCCGGTGCGGATAACGGTGGACGGCGTGATCTGATAGGCGATGCCGATGCGCGGATTCATCTGCGTTGGAATGACTGTGCGAATCTCGCAGCGGCCGAGCGTGTCGCCGCCGAACAAGGTACCGCCACGGAGATTCATACCGACGCGATCCGACAACGGATTGCGCACGTAGGGATCGATCGCCGTGAGCTGGTTGTAACGCTCAGTGGTACCCGATTCAAAGTCCCAGCGAAAGCCGAGGTTAATTGTCAGCTTGGAGGTGACCTTGAAGTCGTCCTGCGCAAGTCTTGCGGCTCGGGATAGGAGCTTTGTAGGACATGGTTCTGCCGAGCAGTGTTGGCGGTTCCGGGCGCGTTCGGCGATGGGTAATACTTCTGCGCCGCGGAGGCGACCGGAATAATTCTTGACGTCGGTATGCGGTTCCCCAGGAACGGATCGCGAACGAAATTTCCGGGACGAGCCGGATCAGGCCGTCTGCTATTCAGATCGCGTGGCAACGTCTGGTCGCCCACCGCCTTGCCAAATGCGGAGTTCATTTCATGGAGCTAATTGACATTGGCTCGCTGCAGCTAAAGAATTGGGACTCGCACGCCGATATGCGTACGCGCACTCCATTAGCTTTGAATGTGGACCAGGCCATCACCGCCGGTCTCATTCATGATCTGAAAGGACGGGGCATGCTTGAAAGGCTCAGGTCGTCTGGACGTCCGACTTCGGGCGCAAGCCTGCGGATTCGCTGCACGCCGAAAAAGACCACGGACATCACGCCACGGCCTATTGCTCCTGGATGGCACCTTCACGACTTCCAAACGACGATACTGAATCAGATGGGACTAGATCACACCAACCTTACCTGCCAGCATGACGGCCGCGACTTTCCCCTCACCGACGTCGAAGGCCACGTAATTCGTGAAGTCCTCGTATGAGCGTACTTCCCATCGAATCACTGTTTCCCGATCTCCACTTGCGGTTGGCACCCCAGGCGGCCGCCGTCGAAGCCCACCGCTGCCTCAATTGCTTCGACGCGCCCTGCACGGCGGCTTGCCCGACGCACATCGACGTGCCCGGCTTCATTAAGAAAATCGCCCACGGCAACCTTCGCGGCTCCGCGCTCCGTATCCTCGACGCCAACATCCTCGGACTAAGTTGTTCGAAGGCCTGCCCCGTCGACCTTCTCTGCGAAGGCTATTGCGTCCTCCACTCGCGCGGCGAACGACCCATCTCCATCGGCGCTCTGCAGCGCCACGCTATGGAACACTTCTACAACAGTGGAGCCCGTGTTCCCTGGAAGGCCGAACCCGAGCTACCCTTCAAAGTCGCCTGCATCGGAGGAGGACCTGCATCGCTCGCCTGCGCCGCCGAACTCCGACGCGCGGGCATCGGCGTCACGATATTCGAGCGCAAACCACGCGCCGGCGGTCTCAACACGCACGGCGTCGCCGAATACAAGCTCCGCGCCCGCGAGAGCCTGGGCGAGGTCGAGTTCGTCCGTTCCCTCGGAGCTGAGTTTGTTACCAACTGCACTATCGGCGAAGACATCTCGCTCGCCGATCTCGAGCGCGACTTCGACGTCATCTTTGCCGGCGCGGGCCTCGGCGAAGGATTTCCGCTCGAGTTGCCCGGCGAAGGTGGGCCTATCCGCATCGACGCTCTCGCCTTTATCGAAGCCTACAAAACCAGCACGCCCATCCCCACAGGAAACCGCGTCGCCGTCATTGGTGGAGGCAATACCGCCATCGACGCCGCCTGTGCCGCCCACCGCCTCGGCGCCGGATCCGTTACCCTCGTCTATCGCCGCTCGGAAAGTGAGATGCCCGCCTTCGCCTTCGAAATCGAACACGCCCGCTCGGAAGGCGTGCGCATGGAGTTCCTCGCCGCCCCCGCCGCGCTTCGTCCGGACGGCATCGAATGCCAGCGTATGCGCCTCATCTCTGCGAGCCAATCCGGCCGTCGCCAGGTCGAACCCGAACCCGGAGCAACGTTCGTCATTCCGTGCGACTCCGTCATCGCCGCTGTCGGCCAATCGAGGCTCGGCGGCCTGCTCGCCGCCTCCAACGTCGAACTCCGCGATGGCATCATTGTCATCGACCCGGAAACTGGCCGAACCTCCAACCCCAAATACTTTGCCGGCGGCGACTGCGCCAACGGCGGCAGCGAAGTCGTCGACGCCGTTGCCCAAGGCAAACGCGCTGCAATCGCTATCCGGGAGATGCTCCGTGGCTGATCTCAACGTGAACTTCGCGGGCATTCGCAGCCCCAACCCCTTCTGGCTCGCCTCCGGACCGCCCACCAACTGCGGAGATCAAGTCATGCGCGCCTTCGACGCAGGCTGGGGCGGGGCAGTCTGGAAAACCATCGGCGAACCTATCACGAACGTCAGCTCGCGTTATTCGGCCATGGATTGGAAAGGCCAGCGCATCGCCGGGTTCAACAATATCGAACTCATTTCGGACCGCCCCATCGATCTCAACCTGCGCGAGATTGCCGATGTGAAACGCCGCTACCCGAAACACGCGGTCATCGCCTCGCTCATGGTCGAATCGCGCCGTGCGGCCTGGCACGACATCGTGCGCCGCTCCGAAGACGCCGGGGCGGACGGCCTCGAACTCAACTTCGGCTGCCCTCACGGTATGAGCGAGCGCGGCATGGGCAGCGCCGTCGGACAGGTTCCCGAATACGCCTGCATGATCACCGAATGGGTAAAAGAGGTCGCGCGCACGCCGGTGATCGTCAAGCTCACGCCCAACATCAGCGACATCCGCACGATCGCACGCGCCGCCAAACGGGGCGGAGCCGATGCACTGTCAGCCATCAACACGATCAACTCCATAACGGGCATCGACCTCGACACCCTTGTCCCGCGGCCCAGCGTTGACGGCGAATCGAGCCATGGCGGCTATTGCGGCCCGGCCATCAAACCCATCGCGCTCCACATGGTCCAACAGATCGCCGCCGACCCCGAATCCGTGCTGCCCATCTCCGGCATCGGCGGAGTTTCTACCTGGCGCGAAGCTGCAGAGTTCATTCTGCTGGGTGCGGGTACCGTGCAAGTGTGCACCGCCGCCATGCACTACGGCTTCCGCATCGTGGAAGACATGGCCGACGGCTTGTCAAATTGGATGGACGAAAAAGGGTTTGGTACCATCGAAGATTTTCGCGGCCGATCGGTTCCCCGCGTCCGCGATTGGAAGGACCTCAATCTCAACTTCAAAATCGTTGCCGCTATCAATCCCGCGAAATGCATCGGCTGCGATCTCTGCTATGTCGCCTGCTGGGATGGCGCCCATCAATGCATTCACTTCAACGGGGCCGGTGCGCACACACATACGACACCCGCGGCCATCGAAGCCGCCAGCCGCGCGCGCATCACCCACTCGCCCGTCACCAAGCCGGCGCAGGCCGCCGTCCCCCACGGCCGCACGCCATCCGAGCGCATTCCCTTCGTCGATGAGGACGAATGCGTCGGCTGCAACCTGTGCTTGCTCGTCTGCCCGGTGGACGGCTGCATCACGATGAAGAGGGTTGACGCTGCGGGAACCCGTGAAACGTGGGCCGAACGAACCGCCACGAGGGAAACCGCCTCATCATGACTCCCGACCCGACGCTATCTAGCGGCGATTTGCTCCCAGTTCCCCGCGAACGGCGCACCTGGGGTATCTATGCCTACGCCTCGCTCTGGATCGCTATGTCCGTCTGTGTACCCACCTACATGCTTTCTTCCGGTCTAATTTCCGGTGGCATGAACTGGTGGCAGGCTATCGGCACGATCATGCTTGGCAATCTCATCGTGCTCGTTCCGATGCTGCTGAACGCCCACGCTGGCACCAAGTACGGGATTCCGTTTCCCGTGCTCATCCGCGCCTCCTACGGCGTGAAGGGGGCCAACGTACCCGCCATCCTCCGTGCCATCGTCGCCTGCGGATGGTTCGGCATTCAAACCTGGATCGGCGGCCAAGCTATCGCCACGATGCTCAAGATCGTCTGGCCCGTTGCCCGCGTTCCCGCCACCGAGGCCATCTGCTTCCTCCTCTTTTGGGGCATCAACATGTATGTTGTCTGGCGCGGGCTTGAATGCATCAAGTTCCTTGATGCCTTCGGCGCTCCTTTCCTGATCGCCGCCTCGGCGCTGCTGCTGTGGTGGGTCATCTCCCAGGCAGGCGGCTTCGGACCAATGTTGAGTCAACCCAGCCGCTTCCAATCGAAGGCGGAGTTCTTCGCCTTCTTCGTTCCCGCGTTGACCGCCATGGTCGGCTTCTGGGCCACCGTCGCGCTGAACATTCCCGACTTTACTCGCTACGCCACCTCGCAGCGCTCGCAAGTGATCGGCCAAGCCATCGGCCTTCCGCCCTCCATGACGCTGTTCGCCTTCGTCGGAGTCGCCGTCACCTCGGCCTCCGCGGCACTCTTCGGCGAACCGATCTGGGACCCAGTCGCGCTCATGGCGCGCTTCAATCAACCGTTCGCCGCGTTCATCGCGCTCGTGGTGATCCTCATCGCCACGCTCACGACGAACGTTGCCGCCAACGTGGTTTCGCCCGCGAATGATTTTGCCAGTCTTGCCCCCAGATACATCTCGTTTCGCACTGGCGGCCTCATTACCGGCGTTATCGGTCTGTGCATGATGCCGTGGAAGCTGCTAGCCGACGCTGGCTCGTACGTGTTCGGCTGGCTCGTCGGCTACTCTGCCTTCATGGGCCCCGTAGCGGGCGTCATGATAGCCGACTATTATGTAATTCGGAAGCGGCGCCTTGATGTCGAGGCGCTGTATGCTCGCGGAGGTCCTTACGAATACGCGGGCGGATACAATTATCGCGCCATGGCGGCAACGGCCGCCGGAATCGCGGTGGCGCTTTGCGGATTGGCCGCGCCGCCACTGCGCTGGCTTTACGACTACGCCTGGTTCGTTGGCTTCGCCGTTTCGGCGGGCGCGCATGTCGGCCTAATGCGGGAGCCCGAGATAGCACGGCAGGAAATCTTCGAGGGAGAACAAGCATGAGCATTCAGGAATTAGCCGTTGAGACGCTGAGTCACTACGTCGACGGCGCATGGCACGCCGCTGCCGGCACCGCCCATAGCCCCATCGTCAATCCGGCCACTGGCCAGGTCATCGCACAGGCCCCCATCGCAGACCCCTCCACCGTCGATCACGCGGTCAACGCCGCTCACGCCGCCTTCCTGGAATGGCGCGAGGTCCCCGTCGTCGAGCGCGTCCAGCCCCTCTACAAGTTCAAACACCTCCTCGAACAGAACATCGAGGAACTCGCCGCCACCGTCACCGACGAAAACGGCAAAACGCTCACAGATTCCCGCATGGAAGTCCGCCGCGCCATCCAAATGGTCGAGGTCGCCTGTGGCATGCCCAGCCTCATGCTCGGCGATTCCCTCTCCGGCGTCGCCCGCGGCATCGACTCTGCCACTCTCCGTTTCCCCATCGGCGTCTGCGCCGGCATCACCCCCTTCAACTTCCCAGCCATGGTCCCCATGTGGATGTACCCCTTCGCCATCGCCTGCGGCAATACCTTCGTCCTCAAACCCTCAGACAAAACTCCACTCACCCCCGTCCTCGCCGCCCGCCTCCTCGCCGAAGCCGGCCTCCCCAAAGGGGTCTTCAATCTCCTCCTCGGCGGCCAGTCCACCGTCGAAGACTTGATCGCCCATCCGCTCGTGCGCGGTGTCTCCTTTGTCGGCTCCACGCCTGTCGCCCGACGCGTCTACGAAATGGCTGCACTGAAAGGCAAGCGCGTGCAAGCTCTCGGCGGCGCAAAGAACCATCTGGTCGTCATGCCCGACGCCGATCTCGACAAATCAGTCGAAGCCATAATGGGTTCGGCTTTCGGCGGCGCCGGGGAACGCTGCCTTGCCGGTAGCGTAGTCGTCACAGTTGGCGAAGTTCACAACCCGCTGGTCTCTCTCCTCAAGGAACGCATCGAAGCCATGAAGGTCGGCCCCGGCAAAGTAGCCGGTTGCGACATGGGCCCCGTCGTTACCGGCGATCACCAACGCCGCATCCTCGGCTATATCGATAGGGGTGTCGCCGAAGGCGCAACGCTCGTCTGCGACGGCCGCCCCGCCGCCAAGCAAGAAGGCTTCTTCGTCGGCCCCACGCTCTTCGACAACGTCACGCCGCAAATGACCATCGCCCGCGAGGAAATCTTCGGCCCCGTGCTCTCGGTCATCCGTGCCGAATCGCTTGATCAGGCCATCGATCTCGTCAACAAGTCTCCGTTTGGAAACGCATCCGCCATCTTCACCTCCAGCGGCAAGGCCGCCCGCGAGTATTCGGTCCGTGTCGATGCAGGCATGGTGGGAGTTAACATCGGTGTGCCCGCGCCCATGGCTTTCTTCCCATTTGCGGGCTGGAAAGACTCCTTCTTCGGCGACCTCCACGCCCACGGTAAGGACGCCGTCAGCTTCTACACAGAGCAGAAAGTAGTGATGTCGCGCTGGTTCTGAGTTACGTACACCCCGTTGCCACAACATCGTCGAAATAATCCGCGGCGGCTCCCTCGAGGCGATGGACGCCCGGCAGCGTGGCCAACTCTCCCGATCCCGAACACGTCGACAAGTAGCTATCCTGAGGCGAGCGCGCCATGCCCTTATTGATCCGCAACGGCGAAATTGTCACCGCCGACTCCCGCTTTCGCGCAGACCTATACGCGGAAGACGAAACCATCACGCACATCGGGAGCAACCTCGATGCGCCGCCCGGCACGGACATCGTGGATGCTTCGGGCAAGTTCGTTTTCCCCGGCTTCATCGATCCCCACGTCCACATCTATCTGCCGTTCATGTCCACCTTTGCCAAAGACACGCATGAAACAGCCAGCGTCGCCGCGCTCATCGGCGGAACCACCACCTATATCGAGATGTGCTGCCCCTCGCGCGCCGAAGACGCCCTCGCAGGCTACGAACTCTGGAAGTCGAAGGCCAACGGCTCCAGTGCCTGCGACTACACGTTCCACATGTCTGTCACCCGCTGGGACCCGCAAACCGAGGGCCAGCTCCGCGAAATCGTCCGCGACGGCATCGCTTCCTTCAAAATCTTCCTTGCGTACAAGAACTTCTTCGGCGTCGAAGACGGCGAAATGTATCAAACGCTCCGCCTCGCCAAGGAACTCGGTGTCATCACGACAGCCCATTGTGAGAATGCCGAACTCGTCGCGCGCCTCCAGCAACTGCTCCTCTCCCAAGGCAAGACCGGCCCCGCGTGGCACGAATCTTCCCGCCCCGAATCGGTCGAAGCCGAAGGCACTGGTCGCTTCGCCACCTTCCTCGAGAACACCGGAGCAGCCGGCTACGTCGTTCACCTCTCCTGCAAGCCCGCGCTCGATGCCGCACTTGCCGCCAAATCGCGCGGCGTCCGCATCCACGTCGAATCCGTCATCCCCCATCTGATGCTCGACAAGAGCTACGCCGAACGCCCTGGCGTGGAAGGCATGAAACACGTCATGTCGCCACCCCTCCGCCACGCCTCGAATCGCAAGGTCCTCTGGGACGCACTTCAATCCGACTTCATCGACACCGTCGCCACCGATCACTGCCC
>DASRHX010000498.1:0-5764 GCA_035650295.1 Bryobacteraceae bacterium
GAAGCCGGACAATCGCTCGACTCGGCGATGCACGACACGGCGCGCAGCCTGCGGAGCGTCTACCCCGACCTCAGCGCCGAGTTCCTCTTCTGCCACCTGGAAATGCGCGCCGGCAAGTCGCGCTTCGAAGCGCTGGGACACCTTGCCCAACGCAGCGGCGAACCGGAACTGGCTAAACTGGCTGCTTTGTTGATCGACGGCGAACGCTTCGGAACCAGCCTCGGCCCGGCCCTCCGCACGCACTCCAAATACCTGCGCACCCACATGCGTTTTGCGGCGCAGGAGAAGGCCCGCAAACTCACCGTCAAGCTAGTCATTCCCGTCTTCTTCCTGATCTTTCCGTCGGTCCTCCTGGTCACCCTCGGGCCCGCCTACCTGCAGATGCGCGCCTTCTTCGACTCCATGCTCAAGTAGCTTCTTCTTCCTGTACCCGGAAACGTTTGGGCATGGTTCTTGCTCCACTTAAAGAAGGAGCTGCACGTGACCATTCGGCGCATTACGGTCTTGACCCTGGTGTTGGTGGGCCTTTCGTGCTCGGCGCGGCAGCCGGGGGCTCCCATCAATCCTGGATTCAATGTCTATTCAAAAGAGCAGGACATTCAGGTCGGACGTCAGGTGGCGGCCGAAGTCATGCAGCAGGTCGATGTCGTGCAGGATCGCGAACTGCAGGACTACGTGAAGTCGCTTGGAAGGCGGCTGGCTTCGACTCCTTCAGCCGGCGACTATCCCTATGAGTTCACGCTGATCAATGATCCGAGTATCAACGCGTTTGCCTTGCCAGGCGGCCCAATTTTCGTCCATAGTGGCTTGATTCGCGCGGCCGACAACGAGGCTCAGGTCGCCGGCGTCCTGGGGCACGAGATTGCGCACGTTGCCTTACGGCACGGGACGAATCAGGCGTCGAAGGCGAGTATCTTACAGATTCCGGCCGCGGCGGCGGGCATTCTGCTAGGCGACTCGGCAGCCGGCCAGATTGCGCAGATTGGCACGGGCCTCGGGTTGAATCTGATCATGCTGAAGTATTCGCGGAGCGCCGAAACCCAGGCAGACGCATTGGGCGCCAGGATTCTGCATGAGGCGGGGTACAACCCGATTGAAATGGCCCGGTTCTTTGAAACATTGGAAAAGGAGTCGGGCGGTGGCGGCCCACAGTTTCTGGCCAGCCATCCGAATCCCGGAAATCGGGTGAAGGCGGTCGAGGCGGAGGTGCGGACCTTTCCTCAGAAGCAGTACACCGCGGGAGCCGGGGACTTCGCCGGGACGAAGCAACGCGTGGCTGGCCTACCAGCACCGCGGAAACGAATCCGTCAGGAGCAGGCCGCCGCTCCTCAGCAACCTCAGCCGTCGAGCGGGGCACGTACACTGCAGACCGAACGATTCAGGATGGCTTTGCCGGCGAACTGGGTGGCTTATGGAGATCGAGCGGGAACCTCCGTTGTGGCGGGGCCCTCAAACGGGTTGGTTTCGAACGGACGCGGGCAAGTGCAGGTCGGCTATGGCGTCTTGATGGGGCAGTACCAGCCGCGGCGGGCAAGAAATTTGCAGGGGGCTGCGCAAGAGCTGTTGAATTCCCTCAGGTCAAGCGATCCGTCGCTACAGGTCGGCGGCCTGCGCTCCACTCAGTTGAGAGGCCGTCCGGCGATGACTGCGCAGATGCGAGGCGCATCGCCCTTCGGTGGGACCGAAAATAACCTGCTGGTGGCGGTTCCACAAGGAAACGGCGTGATGTTCCTGGTGTTCGCCGCGCCGGAGCGAGATTGGCCGAACCTGGAGCGCGCGGCGACGGGGATGTTGGAGACTTTGGAAGTGGCGCAGTAGCCAGATGTGTCAGGAACGTACGGCGGGGGAGCGTGTTGGCCAAGGCGCGAAATCTTCCACCAGAGTGTAGCCGTGGCGATCGATGCCCGCATGTAGCGACTCGGCCGCGCGCCCGTGATGCGCAAAGATCTGCCGCACCAGGTCGCACACCTGCTCGTGGCCCTTCTCGTAGAAGACGAGTACGCTTGGCCCGGCGCCGGAAAGTGTGCAGCCCAATAGCCCCGGCGCGCGGAGCTTAAGGATGTCCTCGAGCCCCGGCACCAGCGCCTCGCGATACGGTTGGTGCAGCCGGTCCTCGAAAGCCGCCGGAAACGCGCTTGTCGTTCCTGTCGCCAGTGCCGCGGTTAATAGCGCTGCGCGCTGAACGTTGAAGACTGTGTCGGCCTTCGAATAACTATCCGGCAATGCCCGCCGGGCTTCCTTCGTCGCCAAAGGGAAATCGGGTACGACCACGGAGACAAGAAAGTTCTCCGGTAGCTCCAGCCGCACCGCCCGCGCAACTCCGCCTGAATCGATCGCGCTCGCCACCACGCTTCCCAATACGCACGCCGCCACGTTGTCTGGATGGCCTTCCAGCCGGGCTGCCTCGTTCAGAATCAGCAGTGGCGTCCAGTTCAATCCGAGCAGACGGTCCGCGATCACCACGCCCGCCGTCAATGCCGCGGCGCTGGATCCCATGCCTTTTCCCAGCGGAATCGCGTTGTCCACTTCCATCTCGATCAGCGGCAACGTTGCACCGCAATCGCGCGCCACATCGAGCGCCGTCTGCCAGATCAGGTTGTCCTCACCCGTCGAAATCTGCTCGGCATCGCGCCCCCTCACGCGGATTGAGAGCGAGTCGGCGCGGCGGAACCGGCATGTCAGGTACGCCGATAGGGCGAGCCCAAGCGCGTCAAAGCCCGGACCAAGATTCGCGCTCGAAGCCGGTACGCGCACCGACCATGCCGATGTCATCGCAGCGGCCATTACAGGGTGACCTTCTGTCCCTCCCGGCACGACCGGTAAATGGTCAGCACGAGTTCCAATGCCCGGTAGCCTTCTTCGCCCGACACCAGCGGCGGCTTGCCCGTGCGAATGGCTTCGGCGAAATTCTCAAACTGCCGCTCGATCGGCGTCAAGGGGATCGCCATCGGATCGGAGGCGCCCGATTTCACGATCGTCTCCACGGGCGCCGGATCGCCTTCATCGTTCTGCACGTCCCATGTCGTGAGCTTATCCCCAGTTAGTACTGCGGTGCCTTTGGTGCCGTGAATCTCGATGCGCTCCGAGTAACCGGGCCAAAATGCCGTCGAAGCCTGCAGCACTCCTTGCGCGCCGTTCGCATAACGCATCATCGCCGAGATGACATCTTCGCTTTCGATCTTGTGCAGGGCCCCCAACTGCCACATGCCGAATACTTCCTTCACCGCGCCGATCAGGTACAGCAGCACATCCACCTGATGCACAGCCTGGTTGATCAGCGCGCCGCCGCCCTCAGTGGCCCAACTCCCCTTAATGGGACGCGAATAATACTCCGCCGAGCGGTACCACTTGACATAAGCATCGGCCTGCAGGATCTTGCCCAGCCGGCCGTCCTTCAGAGCTTTGGATAAGAAGATCGTCGAATCGTCAAAACGGTGCTGGCTCACGACGCCCAACTGAATGCCCGCCGCCTTGGCTTTGTCCACCATCGCGCGCGCGGTTTCCAGCGTGGTCGCGATCGGCTTCTGCACCTGGATGTGCCTTTTTACCTCGCAGCAGGCTTCCACTGGCTGCATGCGGAAATCGGGGAACGTGCACAGGTCGACATAGTCGATACCCGGATGCCGGCACACCTCTTGGTATGTGGGAAGAAATTCGCAGTTATTGCGCTCCGCAAACGCCTTGCCCGCGGGCTCATACACATCGGTGCAGCAGACAATGTCAAATCCGATGTTCTTGTACGCGCGCGCGTGCATGTTCGAAATCGCGCCGGTGCCGATGATACCTACTCGCATGAAGTGCGAGTATACCAAGCGAGCTCTTTTACCCGCCTAACCCGTGATTGTTGCCGCAGACGCTCACTTCCATACCCAGGTTGCGAAATAGCGCCGCCTTGGCGGCAAGCGCCAGATTCGCTCCTTCGGCATCGGGCGCATAGGCCACCTGGATATGGTTCGCCTTGTGCCGCGCCATCATCTGATCGCGCGACACGCCATATAAGACCGCATGCATAATCGGCCATTGAGGCGTCGTGATCCGCCAGCGGCGTTCGGTCTCTTCGCGCGGCATCTCGATCACCTTGGCGCGGCCGATGTCGGCCTTGAGCGCGCCGTTATCGACGAACACGCGGCTCCATACAATCTCGCCCGGCTTTGACACGCCCTTCACGGTGCTTCCGCCAAGGCGGAAATACATCGGCGGTTGGCGTTCGCCCACGGTGCCTTTCCATCCGTCGATGAAGTGTGCTGGCGGAGCAGCCCCGGAAATCTCGAACACCCATACAAACTCGCCGTTGTACTCCTCGCCGTAGCGGACGTCGTGCAGGGTGTTCTCCGGAGGAAAGCCAAGCGCATTCCACACGCGTTGCGTCAACAAGCCATCGAGGCCCGCGCACTCATCCACTTCGTTGAAGTGCGGTAGCGGCTGCCCCTCGTACAACACCTTGCCCGACGCATCGCGCACCTCGGGCCGGTCCGTGTTATTGAGCAAGCCCTCCACCAAATCCGATGCCGGCGCCAGATCCTTCAACCCTTGTTGATACTGAATGCCGATCGTGTCGCAGCCGAAGTCGGCGGCAATGCGAATTGCCGCAATGTACATGCGGCACTGGTCGAGTATCTGTGCCTCCGTGAGATCGGTCTCTTCGTTCGTGCCCAACTGGAACTTCATGCCGCGCTGATCAAGCCATGTCCGCACGGCGCGCGCGTCGGCTTCCGGGACCTCGCGCATGGCGGCAAATAACGCCGATTGCGACAGCCGCTCCTTGAACACACCAGTTGGATGCAGTAGCTCATCGGGGATAATCGCGTTGTACATGCCCATGCAGCCTTCGTCGAACACGCCCATGATGGCCTTCTCGTTCTGCAGCCGCGTCGCTTCGGCAGCGGCAATGGCCTCGGCCCGCTGCGGTAATTGAAATTGTTTTAGCGCCTGGACATGCGTGGCATTGTGCAGAACCGGTTGACCCTCCAGCCATCGCTCCAGGTTGGCCGTGAAGTAGTCGTCCGTAAAATCCACCGACCACAGCGTGTCGTAGCGCACGCCGGCCTTGGTAAGCGAACCGTTCAGGTTCAACATGCCGACCAACCCCGGCCATTGTCCACTCCAGTTGGCCACCGTGAGAATCGGCCCCTTGTGCGTATACAACCCGTGCAGCAGGTGATGCGAATATTGCCAGACGGCCTCCACGACCACCAACGGCGCGGTGCGCGGGATGTCGCGGAACACCTCCATGCCGCGCTTCTGCGAATCGATAAACCCATGCCCTTTCGCGGGATCGTACAAATGACCACGCTGCACATGCCGTTCAAAGCGTGCGATGGCGGCGCCTACACCCCCCTCGGCCTTCTCCTGCGCCGGCCAGCACTTCTGATTCGCCGAAAGGCGGAGGTCGCCATTGGCGACAAGATAGACGGTTTCGGACATTCGAAATCATTGTGCCACGCCAATGCCCGCCGGCCACTGCATCTATACTGAGAGGTCTGTCTTCGCCTTCGAACCAACACGGGCTTGTTCGCGGCTTCGGCCTGCTCGAATCCACCGCGCTCAACATGAGCAACATGGTGGGCGTCGGTCCGTTCCTCACCATTCCGCTCATCATCGCCGCCATGCAAGGGCCGCAATGCATGCTGGGCTGGGCGCTCGGCGCGATCCTCGCACTATGCGACGGCATGGTGTGGAGCGAGCTTGCTGCGGCGATGCCCGGCGCCGGCGGAACGTACCACTACCTGCAGCGGGGCTTCGCGGGCACGCGCCTCGGCCGCCT
>DASRHX010000499.1:0-2500 GCA_035650295.1 Bryobacteraceae bacterium
CGGCTTGCCGGGCAAAGCTACGAATATCTGATCGCCTCGATGAACGCCTATGCCGACGGAACGCGGAAAAACAATCAAGTCATGATGGGGATCATGGCGGGGATAATGCCCGCGGATCGCGAGGCGATGGCGCGTTACCTATCCGCCCTCTGACCAGATCGGACGAAGGCAGATCAAGAAGGCTCTAACAACGAAATTCGGGACGGGAGAAAGTCAATGGAAATGAAATCTGACCGCAGGCGGTTCTTACAGCAGACGGCCGCGCTCGCCGGCGTGGCGGCTGGTGCAGGATTGGCCGCGAAAGGCGGGCCGGCTCAAGCACAAGGCAATAACGTGCACAGCGAGCCACCGCGCCGCGGAGCCCGCTATTCCATCGACCACATGACCCACTACACGCCGCTGCACGAGTTAAACAGCGTCATCACGCCCTCGCGGCTGCACTTCATGCAGCAGCACACCTCCGAATTCCCCGAGATCCAAGAGGACAAACACACGCTCTCGATCTACGGCCTGGTCGACCGGCCGTTGCGCTTCACGGTCGCGGATCTGAAGCGCATGCCGTCCGTGTCGCGGGTGCACTTCCTCGAGTGCCACGCCAACAGCTCTCTCGCGATCCATGGCGCCGGCAACGAGAACATGGGCTTGCCCGTCCAGTACATCCACGGAATGACGAGTTCCAGCGAATGGACCGGCGTGCCGATGTCCGTGCTGCTGAGAGAAGTCGGCGTGAAGTCGACGGGGACCTGGATCGTCAATGAAGGCGGCGATGCCTGCAATTTCAGTCACACGCTGCCGACCGCAAAGGCCATGGAGGATTGCATCCTCGCTTATGCGCAGAACGGCGATCCGATCCGCGAGGAGCAGGGTTTCCCGCTCCGCATCATCGTGCCGGGCTGGGAAGCGCCCTTCAGCGTGAAGTATCTGAAGAACATCAAGATCGTGGATCAGCCCTACCACGCCTGGAACGAGTCGATGAACCACTCCGTCGCGAGACCCGATCTCGGCGGCAAGGTGCGTTGGTATCATTTCCAGTTTGGGCCGAAATCCATCATCACGCGTCCCTCGGCCGGCCTCCATATGCCCGCCAAAGGCTATGCCCAGATCACGGGCATCGCCTGGTCCGGCGGCGGCAAGATCACCAGGGTCGAAATCTCCACCGACGGCGGCAAGAACTGGAGGGACGCGAAGATCCAGGATCCGGTGCATACGCGGGCGCACACGCGCTTCACGTACGACTGGGATTGGAACGGCCAGGAGGCGGTCATTCAGTCTCGCGCCACCGATGACCAGCGCGAGGTTCAGCCGACTTTGGGCGACCTCAGCAAGCTCTGGGGCATCACGATGGACGAGTGGCGGCAGAAGGACAATAAGCCCCGCGCCATCCACATGAATGCGCAGCAACCGTGGAAAGTGAACAAGGATGGGAGCATTTCCGATGCGCTCTTTGCTTAGGGTCCTCGCACCTGCCGTGATTCTCGCTGCCGCGATTCCCGCGGCCGTCCTGGCGCAATCGCAGGGGCGCCTTTTTCCCGATGTCGGCAAGCCGTTGACGGAGAAGGAAATCAAGGGCTTTGACCGCATCATCGGCCCGGAGGGGAAGGAACTTCCCGTCGGGCGCGGAACCGCCAAGGAAGGCGAAGTGGTCTACAAGGCGCGCTGCGAGGTTTGCCACGGCGTGAATGGGGAAGGCGGCATCCTCCGCCGCCTGACCATAGGCAAGCCCGGCCAGCCCTATCGCGGCAATTTCTACGGCAAAGACCAGGATAAGATGAACGGGGTCAGCTACTACCCGGTTCCGACGATCGCCTGGGACTATATCAACCGCGCGATGCCCGTCCCCAATCCGGGAACGCTGAAGCCGAACGAAGTCTACTCGCTGGTGGCCTTCCTCTATTATCGGAACGGCATCATCAACGAAGGCGACGTGATGGACCAGAACACGCTGCCCAAGGTCGTCATGCCCAACAAGGACGGCTTCGTCCCGGCTAAGCCGGTCTACCCGCCGGAGAAGAAACCCAGCTGGTGGTAGGCGCTTAGCGGCCGGCCCGGAACAACGAACGGCGAGCGGACACGATCTGCTCGCCGTTTTGCTTTTGGGGGTGGAAAAGTTCCGGGCTCAGCGAAACGTGCTCGGGCGGCTGCTCGCAATATTCCGCGATTCCAGCTAAAGTTGTACTGCTGGGCCCATAGACGGCTCAAAATCGATTCGGGACGGGAGACAACCATGGACTCCAAATCTGACCGCAGGCGATTCCTCCAACAGACGGCAGCGCTTGCAGGTGTGGCCGCAGGTGCCGGATTGGCCGCGACAGGCGGACCGGCCAAAGCGCAGGGCAACAACGTACACACCACGCCTCCGCGTCGCGGCGCCCGCTACCGCATCGACCACATGACTCATTACACGCCGCTGCACGAGTACAACGGCATCATCACACCGGCCCGGCTGCACTTCATGCAGCAGCACACCTCCGAATTTCCCGAGATCGAAGAGGAGCACCAT
>DASRHX010000500.1:0-3604 GCA_035650295.1 Bryobacteraceae bacterium
CCAGGACATGGTCCCTGACTCTTTGGACAAGTGTCCCGGCACACCCGAAACAACGCCGACTACCGACACCGGCTGCCCCTCCACCACCGAGCCGCCGAAGATGCCGACTGAAGACCAAATCAAGTTTGTCTTCAGTCACGCTTCCTTCACCGTCGACCCCCAGTGCACCGGCCCGCTTCCGGGTGTCGCACAGCCCATCAAGGCCGGAACGGAGTTCCCGTTCCCCAACTTCTTGATCGGCCTCTACCATCCCAACAACCAGCCCGCCGGCTGCACGCTGTTCTATGAGATCCAAATCCAGTTCAGCGACCGCAAGTCCGCGGCCGTTCCGCCCACAACCACCCTTGGCGTTGTCTTCGCACGCGAAGAGAGCACCAACACGAGCGCGTCTGGAAACATCTTCCAGATCTTCAAGCTCAAGCCAACCGACAGCGGCCCGCGCAAATTGATGCTCGACACCGCCACGCAATACCGCGACAAGACCATCAAGGTCCGCGTCATGAATGGCGCCGGTCTCAGCTCCGGCTGGAGCGCGCCCATCAAATACGAAAAACCGTTCTTCGTCGACCTCCAGGTGCAATAGTCGCCGTACGGTATGGGGCGGCTGGATGCCGCCCCTCTTCATTCGCGCCTGCTCTATTGCTTTTGGTCCGTGGGCCCGCCTGTCCTCGTAAGCACCAGCATCACGTAGATCGAACTATGACCATCGTACAGAGTGGTCGATTGGAGCCTCCATCCCTCCTCTGGCGCCTGCCCCCAAACTCCAGACCCGTGCGGATGCAAGGCGCGCGCAGGGCACGGGACTCAGGCGTACGAAGGTGTGCTCCGAGGACTGTGCCCGAGCGCAACGACGCAGACGCGTGGCTATCATCGCTCCCCTCTGCGTTATGCTCTCCCTATGCTCTCCCCCGGCCACGTCTCCCTCGTCACCGGCGCCGCCCTTGGCATCGGTGCCGGCATCGCCGATCTCTTCGCCCAGCACGGCGCCCGCGTCTACGTCCTCGATATCGACATCCCCAAAGCCGAAGCCAAAGCGGCAGAAATCAATGCCGCCGGAGGCACGGCCCACGCCATGAAGTGCGACGTCTCCGTCCGCTCCGACGTCGAAGCCGTTGTCTCCGACGCCCTCTCCCGCTACGGACAAATCGACTCCCTCGTCAACAACGCCGGCATCTATCCTCGCCGCATGTTTCTCGAAACCACCGAGGCGGACTGGGATCGCATGCAGGCCGTCAATGTGAAAAGCCTTCTTCACACCTGCCAACTCGTGCTGCCCCACATGATCGCCCGTCGCTCGGGCAAGATCGTCAACATCAGCTCGGTCACAGTCTGGATCGGCGTCGAGAAACTGGTCTACTACGTCACATCGAAAGGGGCCGTTCTCGGGCTCACCCGCTCGCTCGCCCGTGAAGTCGGCCGCCACAACGTCCACGTGAACTGCGTCACTCCCGGCGCCATCAAGACAGAAGGCGAAATCGTCCATGCCAACATGGACGACATCCGCGCGATCCAATCCCAGCAGTGTCTCGACCGCCGCATCGTGCCTTACGATGTCGCCGCCGCCTGCCTGTTCCTATCGAGCCCGCTGAGCGACGGCATGACCGGCCAAACCCTCAACGTCGATGGCGGCCTCTACATGCACTAGCGCCATGCTCCTTCTCGCCGCCGCCCTCCTCGCCAACATCTCCTACGGTCCCCACGAGCGTAACGTCCTGGACTTCTATCGCGCGGACTCCGGCAAACCCACCCCCGTCGTCGTCTTCATTCACGGCGGCGGATTCGTCTCGGGCAGCAAGGCGAACCTCAACGCCGCCATGCGCGACCGCCTCCTCGAATCCGGCATCTCCGTCGCCGCCATCAATTACCGCTACGCCACCCAAGCCTCATTCCCAGCGCCCATGATGGACGGCGTCCGAGCCATCCAGTTCCTCCGCTCGAAAGCGCGCGAGTGGAACATCGATAAAACCCGCATCGCCGCCATGGGAGGTTCGGCCGGAGCTGGCATGGCCCTTTGGATCGGCTATCACGACGATTTTGCCAACCCCGCCTCGAATGATCCCATCGAACGCGAATCCTCACGTCTCCTCGCGATGGCCGTAAACGGCGCGCAAACTACACTCGACCCGGCCATCATCTCCACCCTCATCTCTCCCGCTACCGCAAGTCATCCCTCCGGCCCCGCATTCTTTGGCATTCCTTTCAGCGATTACGATACTCCTCGCGCCCGCGCTATCTTCCGCGACGCCTCGCCCGCCACCTATCTCTCCAAGGACGATCCGCCCGCCTGGCTCTACTACGACGAGCCCGACGTCGACGTTCCGCCTAACGCCAAACCTGGTACCGGCATTCACCATCCCCGCTTCGGCGTCTACCTCCGCGAGCGGTGCATGCCGCTTGGGCTGAAGTGCGACCTGCGATTCGCTACCGACTATCAGGACGTCCGCGGCGCGGCCAACGAACAATTCGCCTTCCTCCGCCGCCAACTCACCGCTCCCAAATAGTTAGACTGGAGGTATGAAACTCCTCCTGGGCGTCGCGCTCGCCCTGTCTCTCCTCAACGCGGAAACGGCTGGCGGCCTCAAGTGGACGCCGCCCGCATCCTGGAAAGCTCAGCCGGAGCGCCCCATGCGTGCCGCCACTTATTCCGTTCCTAAAGCCGCCGGTGACGCCGAAGATGGCGAGTGCGCTGTCTTCTACTTCGGCACCGGCCAAGGCGGTAGCGTGCAGGCTAACATCGAGCGCTGGTACGGCCAGTTTGAAAGCGCTGCTAAGCCACCTGCCCCACGGGAAGCAAAGGCAGGCAAATACAAGGTGACCTACGTCGAGCACTCGGGCTCCTATAAATCCGGCGGCCCCATGATGGCCACCGCCGCCACGAAGAAACCCGGCTTCCAACTGCTCGGCGCCATCGTCGAAGGCCCCCAGGGCAGCGTATTTTTCAAATTAACCGGTCCGGCCAAAACCGTTTCCGCCGCCAAGACGTCTTTCGAGAAGATGATCCAAGGCATTCAGTAAGGAAAAATCCCTCTATGCGATGCGCCGCCCTCCTCTTATCCACACTTCCTCTGCTCGCCGCGGACTGGCCCCAATGGCGTGGCCCGAATCGCGATGGCATCTCGCCCGAAACGGGCCTGCTTAAATCCTGGCCCGCCGGCGGACCGAAACTCGTCTGGAAAACCACTGGGCTTGGCGAAGGTTACTCGTCCTTCTCCGTCGCCGCCGGACGCCTCTACACGCAAGGCCAGCGCTCCGGCACGCAATACGTCATGGCCTTCGATGTCACTACCGGCAAGAAACTGTGGGAAGTCGAAAACGGCCGCGCCTATGAAGAGCGCCGCGGCAACGGTCCTCGCGGCACGCCTACCATTGACGGCGACCGCCTCTATGCCCTCGCCGCCGACGGCTCGCTCGCCTGCCTCGACAATAAAACCGGCAAGAAGATCTGGGGCTTCAACATCGTCACCAAATATAGTGGCGACGTTCCTCATTGGGGCATTAGCGAATCACCCCTCATCGACGGCGCGCGCGTCATCGTGCAACCCGGCGGCTCCGGCGCATCCATCGTTGCACTCGACAAGATGACCGGCAAGGAAATCTGGAAATC
>DASRHX010000501.1:0-12068 GCA_035650295.1 Bryobacteraceae bacterium
AATTGTGACAAGGGAAAAACTATTGGGCAAGAGGCGGATTTGTTGGAGAATTTGGAGGAGGTGGGGAGTTGTCCACAACTACTACGCGCCCTCCCACCTGCTCCATTTCGGCGCGGCCCACGTGGCTATGACCTTCAACTACGACCGCCACCTCTGGCACCTCTTTCAAAATTGACGAGCCCTCCGACGGCAGAATGTGCCCCAAAGCCCCCGCGACATCCGCCCTCCCCGCCAACTCCTTCGCCGACGCCCGCACCGATTCCACCACGGGCCCCACCTTGACCGGACCGGCCGTCGTTGGCGTCAAATAGCCTTCCACCAGGTTACCCATCAACAGCCCAATCACGCCCAGGCGTATTCCATTCACTTTCAGCACCACGTAGGGCGCATCGCCGATCGATTTCCCGCCCGGCATGGTCGCATTCGCCGACAAGAGCGGAAAATTGGCCTTTCTGCGAAACTGCGCGATTTGTTGCCAGCCGTAGTCGAACTCGTGGTTGCCGAGTGTAAAGGCATCGATTCCCATCCGATTCGCCATCTCGAAAACCGGCACGCCACGGAAAAGAGAGGACACCGGCATGCCCTGCACCAAATCGCCCGCGCTGAGGTGTACGCAGTGGCTGCACCCCTGCCGCTCGGTCCGTAAAACGGTCGTTACATAGGCGAAGCCGCCGCGCCCCTGGTCGTCAGGCACGACGCGCGCGTGCAGGTCATTCGTATGCAGAATTGTGAGTTTTCGAACTTCGGCTTGCGCCATTGCGCACACGGCGAACGCCAGAACCAGGCGAAGGAGCATTTCTTTGGATGCTAGCATTCCTGCGCTTACCTAAAGGCGCCACCCAGGCCAGCCGATCTGTCTACTGGCGAGGACCATGCCCTCACACAGCGACTCACTCGTTATCCTCATCCCCAATTTCAACGACTGGGAACCGCTGCAACTCCTTTTGTGTCTGCTTGATCCGGTTGCCAGCACGCTATCGTGGCGAGTCTCGGTGCTTATCGTCGACGACGCCTCGACCCTGCCCATGCCACCCGGCTGGCCGGCCTCCGCCCCAGGTTCACTTTCGCCGGTCGAGATCCTGCACCTACGCGCCAACCTCGGTCACCAACGCGCCATTGCTCTCGGGCTCTATCACGTTCACGAGACCCGCCCCGGCGCGACCGTGCTGGTGATGGACGGCGACGGCGAAGACCGGCCATCCGATCTGCCCACATTACTCGCCGAGTACGACCTCTCGGCGCGGGGCGACTGCGTGTTCGCCGCGCGTGGCAAACGCATGGAGTCATTTACTTTCCAGTTTTTCTATCGTCTTTACCGGTTGCTCCACCGGGCGCTCACGGGCATCGAGGTTCGCGTGGGCAATTTCAGCGTATTGCCACCGGAGGCTCTCGCCAGGCTGATGGCCGTCAGCGACCTCTGGAACCACTACGCTGCCGCGGTACTGCGCGCCCGCCTTCCGCGGCGGCTGGTACCACTGGCGCGCGGTAGCCGGCTGGCGGGGAACTCCCAGATGAACTTCACGGGCTTGCTTGTGCACGGCCTGAGCGCAATCTCGGTATTCAGTGATCGTGTCAGCGCCCGCCTGCTGGCCGCTTCGGCTGCTCTCGGCGTGGCAGTCACGACGCTGTCCGGCGTAGCGGCCGCCGTTGCCTGGGGAACGCCGGCCACGCTTCCCGCGCCCGTCGTATACGGACTGATTGCATTGGGCGCGGTCACTCTGCAAAGCATCCTGCTCACCGTGTTTTTTGTCTTTCTCATCGCCCACCGGCGCGCCACACCCGGCTTCCTGCTACCACGCGACGCGCACCTGTTCATACTGGGCGTCTCCATCGCCGGCGAGCGGTCATCGCTCGAACGCCTGGCAGCCGCTCTTCATTCGGCTGGGGCCGCTGCTCCCGTCGAGGTGCGCAAGTGAGCCGAACCGCGCAGGCCGTCGACTATCAGTACGAAGGCGCCGAGCTCGACCTATTCGAGAATGCGGCGAACTGGAAGTTGTACTGGAGCGAAAGAATCGCGCGGTACGTCCGGGGTGACGTACTCGAAGTTGGTGCCGGTATCGGCGCAAACACCGGCTTGCTTCTGTCACAAGCCTTCGACACCTGGACATGCCTGGAACCGGATGCCGCATTGGCCGCGCGCATCGCGTTGCCGCCCGGCGGCAGGCATCGCTCCAAAACCGGCACCACAGCGGCGCTCGACGTCAAAGACCTCTACGATTCCATCCTCTACATCGACGTACTGGAACACATCGAGGAGGATGCCGCGGAACTTGCCCGGGCCGCGCGGCACCTCCGCTCAGGCGGCTATCTGATCGTACTCTCGCCGGCCTGGCCGTTTCTTTTCTCACCCTTCGATACGGCCATTGGGCACTACCGCCGCTACACGCGTGCGTCACTTCGCACAGCCGCCCGCGAGAGCGGCCTCACCGAAACCGCGCTGTTCTACCTCGATTGCGCAGGCATGCTCGCCTCGGCCGCGAATCGATTGCTGCTGCGCAGCGCCATGCCGACGCTCGATCAGATCCTGCTGTGGGACCGGCGGCTGGTTCCCGTTTCCCGCCGCATCGATTGGTTATTTGGCGAGCATATCGGCAAGACCATCATCGGTGTTTGGGAGAAGCCACTTGCCCGCTGACCGGCCGGTTCGCGCAGCCCTCCTTCTCACGCTCGGCGTAGCCATATTCTTGTTCGCCGTCCACGGGCACCGTTTCGTCCAGACCAACGACGAAGGCATCCTCCTCGAACCCGCTCAGCGGGTTGCCTCGGGCCAATCGCCCTATGTCGATTTCTTCGGGTACATGAGTCCAGGCAGCTACTGGATTCAGGCGGGCGTCTTCCGTCTGTTTGGCGTGTCGCTCCTCACGGGCCGGATTCCAGTGATTCTCGGCTTCTCGATCCAGTGCGGCCTCATACTATGGCTGGTCTCGCGGTTGGCAACGCTCCGGGCGGCAATTCTCACTGCGCTGCTGTTCGTTGGATTTCAGATTGCCGACCCGTCGTTTCTCACCGCACAGCACCGTTGGGATAGCGGAACGTTCGCACTCGCTGCCGCCTGTCTCGCTTTCGAGGCCCAACGGCGGGCGTCGATGCCGCTCTCCTTTGCTACCGGGGTGCTCCTGGCCGCCGCTGCATGGTGCACGCCATCCATGGCAGTGGTCATAGTCGCCGTGTCGGGTTGGCTTGTATGGATGCGCAATTGGCGAGGCTTGAGCGCCGCCGCGGGCGGAGTTCTCGTTGTGAGCGGCGCGGCCATCGCGCTGCTTACCTTGGAGGGCAGTCTGGGAGCCTTTTTTGAGCAACTACTCTGGCTGCGGCGGAACTACGCAGCCGTCAACATCATGCCGTACGGCTCCATCATCGGCGGCTATGGACGTATCTTCGCTGACATCCCAAGCGCGACGTTGCCGCTCACCGCGCTCTTCGTGTTCTTCATCGCGTTGCCCGCTATTCTGCCTCCCCTGGCTCCGATTCTCTGGGCCATTGAATACCGCCGCCGCAAACTCGACCGCGAGCAGGTCAGCTTGATCGCATTGCTACTCGCCGTCATGGCCGCGCTCGTTATCACTGCGTTTCCCCGCGCCGATATCATGCACTTGGCGCTGGTTGCTGCACTACCTGCCGCCCTCTGCGGGGCGGCCCTGTCGCGCCTTCTACCGGGGCGCGCAGCTGGACTCACCTCAGTCGTATTCGTCCTCGGCTCACTCGCATTCACCTCGAACCACATCCGCGCCTACGCGAACTCGGTCCGCCTGAACTCGCCCGCGGGGGCTCTCCTGGTCGACCGCGAGACAAGCGACTCCCTTCGCCAGATTCTCGCCCGCGTCCAGCCGACCGACACTCTGCTGGTTCACCCCTACATGCCCGTTCTCTATTTCGCTACTCAGGCCCGAAACGTCACGCGTTTCTCGTTCCTCGCTCCCGGCATGATGACCGCGACCGAAGAGCGCGAGTTGCTTTCCTCGATCGAAGCTGCACCGCCCCGATGGGTTCTCTATCAGCCCGTCTCCCGCGAAGAGTTCCTGCGCGTCTTCCCGCACGCTACCGGCCTGGACAATCGGTTCCCGTTAGTAGATGAGTTCCTTGTGCGGCACTACGAAGCCGCCAGCGAACCGCCAATTCAGTTCGCCGGATATCGCCTGCTACAACGCAAGATTCCCCTCGCCCAGGCTGTGCTCCCGCAGCCCTGATTCGTTATAATCTGGAGACCACGGAGAATTCATGTTTGAACTTCGCCTCGGCGACGATATTGACGATTTTTGTGTGAAGTGCAAACGCATTACAAACCACTCCATCGTCTCCATGTACAAAGAAGAAGCGGCTAAAGTACGCTGCAAGTCCTGCTATAGCGAGCACGACTACCGCCGCGAGATTGCCCCACCTTCGAAGAAGGACCTGAAAAAGGCCGCGCTGTTCAACGAAGTCCTCGGCAAATCCGCCCCGGACGGCGCCGCGGAAAGTTAATTCTTCCGCAACTCGTTCATCACGTCGCGCATCACCTCGTCGCGCTCCTCAGTCGACAAGTCTCTCTCCAATCGCCGTAACGCCACGCCCACAACGTCACGGTGATGCAGCTTCGACCCAAGCCGCGCATCGCCGGTCAACTTCAGCCACAGTTCGTGAAGCCGGTCCAAATCTTCCGGCCACAGACGCGGCGGATGCGGCCCAAGGTTGACATAAATCGACGGACGATCAGGATCGATCACTTCTAGAGAGAACGCGTGGCGTGGCTCGGGCATCTTTTCCCACGCCCGTCCGATATGGTGCGCCAGTTCCTCGCTGGGCATCCTTGCGGACACACCCGTCACCAGCCGCGAGGCCTGCAGGTTCGCGGCCGTTTGCACCATCGCTACGAAGGGATCCACGGCGGGAACTGTCAACAACTCGACGTGCTTGCCTTCCTTCTCGGCAAGCGCCACCACATGGCTGAACAGCTCTTTCTCATACGCAGTGAACAACTGCGTCTCGCTCAGTTCATACTCACCCGCCGAATTCGCCACATTCCGCACTGTCATCACGACGATGTCGTGCCGCCGCAGATTCGTCTTTTCGAGCACCTTCTTCAGGTGATACATGCGGCTGTAGTCGCGCACTGCAACCAGGACACACCCGGGCCGCGCCTGCAGGGTGTCCGCCGCCGCTTCGGGTTGATACTCGAGGTTGAACTCCTCGGTCGCCGTTTCGCTCGTGGACTTCCGCTTCCTTCTGTTCACGCGCTCGGATATCAGAAATATCGTGAACAGCAGCAGTGTGAACGATACTCCGTAAATTGTCGCCACTTGTTTGGTCAGCAGGTTCGAAATCGCGATGAAAAATAGCGCTAGAACCGTCGTCCCCAGGCCCAGCGGAATCTCTACCTTTCCAACTTTGACGTTGAACGGAACCTTGTACTCCTGATCGTGACGCTGGAACCGCAGCGCCAGTACGCCCAATCCTTTCAAAAAGAAGCTCCACACCACGCCGAACGCGTACGCTTCGCCTAGCAGCAGGACGTCGCCGCGGCTGCCGAGAATCGTCAGCACCTGCGCGATCGTGATCAAGTTGATGACACGAAAGGTCGTACCAAATCGCTTGTGCGGCTTTCGGAACCAATCCAACAGCACGCCATCCTCAGCCACGCGATTCAACACACCATTGGCCCCGATAATCGAAGTATTCACGGCGCCCGACAGAATCAGCACCCCAACGATGACCACAAAGATGTGAAAGGCCAGTTTCAGGGCATACGGCCCCGCCAGGCTCATCGCCAACCCACCCAGTAGGTTGTCGTAATATTGGGGCCGTACCGCGTCGGGGATAATCATGACCGCGAACACGCTCAACAGTCCGGTCGAGAACATCGCATAGAGGCACACGATGTTAGCCGTGATCTTCAGGTTCTTTAGCTTCGGAGAGCCAATCTCGCGATAAACCTGCGCCAGCGTTTCAAACCCGCTCATCGCCAGCAGCGAATGGCCGAAGGCGATCAACAGGCCCACGGCCCCTATCTGCGGCCAGATGGTTCCATCCAACCAACCTAGCGACTCCTTCGTGAAGCGCAAGCTCTCGGGCATGGGCGCGGGCGGGAACGACGCGTTTCCCTGAATCAAGAGCGTCAGCGGGCACCAAATCAACAAAGTCCCCACCATCACGGTGGTTATCTGCATGATGCGCAAAGCTTTACCGGAGCTCTCGTGAATTCCCTTCGTGTTTTCCCACCAGAAATACCCCGTAACAACGATGCCGAAAAACACCGCAAACACGTGCGGATCCATATGGAACCGCACACCAGCCAACTCAGATAATTCGTTGATAAGGTGGCCCAGATACTGGCCGGCGCTTACTGAACTGATCGGGCCGGTCAGCACATAGTCCACAACCAGCGCCGAAACGCTCAGCTTTGCCATGAAGGGCCCCATCGCGTCCCGGACCACCACATACACGCCGCCCCGCACGAACATCGAGCAGCTTTCCATGTAGATGCTGCGCACAGCGAAGCTGAACACCATTACCGCCAGCACAAACCAAGGGGCGCTTTTGCCCACGGCTTGCTCAGTGATGCCACCGATATAAAACATCGTTGAGGCGAGATCGCTCAAGACAATGGCAGCGCCGCGCCAAAAGGTAATAAAGGACAGCGCTACAGTGGTGGCTACGACGATCTTTGCCGTGGAACTACTGAACGGTAAGGAGGGAGAGGAAGAAGACGAATCTTGCGTCGACATAATGCCGGTACGAGCCCGACAATATTTAAGTCTACTCCAAGCCATCCATGAACGAGGCCCTTGCCCGCAGCACGCTTGATCGACTCCGCGCAAGCGGCCACACAGCCTACTTCGTCGGCGGATGCGTCCGCGACCTATTGCTGGGCCTCGCTCCGAAGGATTTCGATATCGCCACGTCGGCCACTCCCGGCGAAATCAGGGTGCTGTTTCCCAAGTCCGATCTGGTAGGCGCTCACTTCGGAGTGGTGCTGGTCAAGGAGTCCGGAGAGGCCGTCGAGGTCGCGACTTTCCGCACCGAAGGCCCTTACACGGATGGGCGCCACCCCTCCGAAGTCGCCCTCGTTACTGACCCTCGCATGGATGCACAGCGCCGTGATTTCACGATCAACGCGATGTTTCTCGACCCCACGGTTTTGCCTCCTCCCGGCGCCGTCCTGGATTTCTTCGGCGGCCAGGCTGACCTCGCCGGTCGGCTCATCCGCTGCGTCGGTTCCCCTCGCGCCCGTTTTCAAGAGGACCACCTGCGGCTTCTCCGCGCTGTCCGATTCGCCGCGCGTCTTAACTTCACTATCGAGCCCGAAACCGCAGCCGCCGTGCGTGCCGAGGCAGCCTCCCTCGCCAACATCGCCGCCGAACGCATCCGGGACGAACTCACTCGCATCCTTACTCAACGCAACCCGTCCGGTGGGCTGCGGTTCCTCGACGAAACCGGACTCCTTCCGGTTGTCCTGCCCGAAGTGAAGGCGCTCCAAGGTGTCGAACAGCCGCCTGAGTTTCATCCCGAGGGCGATGTCTGGACACACACCCTGCTCATGCTGGAAAAACTGCCACCCGAACCATCGGCAACGCTCGCGTGGGGCGTCTTGTTCCACGACATCGGTAAGCCCGCCACATTTACTCGCTCGGACCGCATCCGCTTCAACGGCCACGTCGACGCGGGGCTCGATATCGGTCGCCGAATCCTATCCCGTCTGAAATTCTCAAACGACGATTCCGAACAAATCCTCTCCCTCGTCGCCAATCACATGCGCTTCGGCGACATCCAACGCATGAAGGAATCCACGCTCAAGCGCTTCTTGCGCCTGCCCCAGTTTGGCGAACACCTCGCCTTGCATCGCGCCGACTGCCTCTCTTCGCACGGCCACCTCGACAACTATGACTTTGCGCGAGAGCGCCTCGCCGCCACGCCGCCCGAAATTCTCCACCCCCCAAGACTGCTCACCGGCGCCGACCTTCTTGCCTTGGGCTACCCGCAAGGGCCGCTCTACCGCGAAATTCTCAACGCGGTCGAAACGGCGCAGTTGGACGGCGAGATTACGACGCCTGAAGGAGCGCGGGAGTTTGTGCAGGCACGCTGGCCCCGCGGCTAACCCTTCGGCCGCGCGTCCAATCCGAAGTCGCTCTTCACCCGCGCGTACCAGGCCTCGTCCTCGAGCGCGCCCCAGTTCACCCACTCTTCATCGTTCATCGACGCGCGCCAGCCAAGGAACGCCTCGGCGTCCGGCCCAACCGGGTGCCGCAGTTTCCACGTTCCGCTCTCGACGATGTTGCGTATCGCGTCGCCGACCAACGACGGAGGCGCCGGATTTTGAAGTGACGCCGCGAACATTCCGCTGAAGCGTCGCGCCTGAGGATAGGCCGACCCATCCGGAGCTTCTTCGATCGCCCGCGCCATTGGCGTATCGATGATACCCGGCTCCACGATCGCAACGCGGATGCCAAATGGCTTCACCTCTTGCGCCAATCCTTCGCTCAAGGCTTCCAACGCGAACTTCGATGCCGAATAAGGCGTAAGCGGCGCGGCCGAAATTTTCCCCGCCACTGACGTCACGTTGATGATGCAGCCGCTGCCCCGCGCGCGCATCCCCGGCACCACCTCCTTGATGCAGCGGATCGCTCCGAAATAGTTGGTCTCCATGACGGCGCGAAATTCGTCGACCGGAAGCTCTTCGACGCTGCCTCTGCGTTCGATACCGGCGTTATTCACGAGCACGTCGACGATGCCCGCCGACGCGGCGCGAATGTCCTCCATCGCCGACTTCACCGAAGCGTCCGAGTCCACATTCATCACGTGGATCGACACCTTCAGCTTCTCCTGCTTGACCATCTGCCCCAGCGCGGGCGCGGCCCCCGGATTACGCATCGTCGCGAAAACGCGATGCCCAGCCCTGCCCAAACTCAATGCCGTCGCCAGCCCAAGCCCGGAACTCGTTCCCGTAATGATGATCGATGCCATAAGGCACCGAGGCTACAGGAATCTCACTCCCACCGCAATGCTTTCATCGGATCGATGCCCACGGCGCGCCGCACGGGCCCCAGCGCCGCCAAGAGTGCGCTTGCGCCCAGCACGACCGCCACCGCAACAAAGCTCGCCGGATCTTTTGGACTCAATCCTGGCACGAGGAACATCGAGAGCGGCTCAGTCACCAGCATCGCTACCGCAAGCCCGATTCCCGAGCCGATTACAACCATCCATCCCGCGTCGCTCAACACCATTGCGCAAATCTGCGGCGCCGTCGCGCCGATGGCCATACGAATGCCGATCTCGCGCGTCCGCCGCGCGACCGCATAAGCCAACACGCCGTAGAGCCCGATGGACGCAAGCAGCAGGCCCACCAATCCAATCGCTCCCATGAGAATCGCGCCCACCTGCGACGGCAGCATCGCCAGGCCCATGCTGTTGTACATGGTCGCCACTTCCAGACCGGCCGAGGGCTCCACGCGCCGCAAGGCTTCCCTCATGGCCCTCAATTGCCCCCCCGGCGGAGTCGCCGATTTCACTACGAAGTGCATCTTCGTCCGCCCATCGGCCGCACGCTCCAGCGGCTCGTACATCTGCGGCTGGGCTTCCTCGCCCATCGTCATCACCTTCGTTCCCTCGACAACGCCCACCACCTCGCGCATCCCGCCGTCGAACGAGAACTTCGCGCCAACCGCTTGCCGGTCGTGCAGGAACTTTCGGACGAACGTCCGGTTCACCACCACAACCCTCGGCCCGCTCCCATCGCGCTCGACAAACACCCGTCCCGCCGACACCGGAATCGACATCGCCTTGAAGTAGTCCGGCGTCACCGCGTTCCAGTGGTAGCGCACCTGCCGTTTCTCACCAGTATCGGGAAATGTAATGTTCAAGCCATGACTCGTCGCGTCGTTGAAGGGGATAATCCGCGCCGCGGCCGCGGCCTCCACACCCGGAAGCGCGGCCAATTCCTGTACCGCCCGCTCGCTGTACGCCCACATGCGGCCCTTTGCCGCGTACGCGCCGGGTGGCATGTGCGCCGCCGCTCGCGCTGTCATGCGCACGTCGAAACCGGGGCTCAAGCTGGCCGATTGCATCAGGCTGCGTAGAAACAGCGCCCCGGTAACCAGCACCACAAACGACACCGCCACCTGTGCCACAACCAATCCGCGCCGCAGCCGCAACCGGCGTTCCTTGCGCAAATCGGCGGCTAGCGAGTCCTTCACCGTTTGCCATGCCGGCGCCAGCCCACTCGCCAACGTCGCCGCGACGGCCAGCGCAGCCGCATAGGCCACGACGCGCCAATCCGGTTCCACATGCAAGCGGATCGGAATCGGTATCGGCAACGGAATCGCCGCGATGAGTTTCACCATCATCATCGCCATCGCAAAACCCACCGCCGTCCCAACGGTCGCCAGCAACATACTCTCGGCGAGCAGTTGCTGAAACAGACGTCCGCGGCTTGCGCCGAGCGACAACCGGATGGCAATCTCCTGCGTTCTCGCAGACGCCCGCGCGAGCAGCATCCCCGCCACGTTTACGCAGGCGATCAGCAGCACCAGGCCCACGAGCACTAGCAGCACCAAAAAGAATGCCGCAATGGTCAGCGCCTGTCGTTCCTGCTGCAGGCGCGCTATTCCGCCTACCGGCGTCATCTCGCCTGGGCTCCTGTACCGGTTCTGGTCTTTGAATTCGTCACGCAGGCGGGCCGTGATGGTTACAAGCGCTGCTTTGGCTTCGCCCAGGCCCATGCCCGGCTTCAGCCGCGCATATATCGCCAGATTCGTGCCTTCGACAAACTGCGGTACAAACACGTCCGGCGAATAGCCGAATCCCATGAGCGTCCGGTGTCCCTCGGGCAACACGCCCAACACGGTGTAGGCGCGCCCATTCAGCACCATTGTCTTGCCGAGTACGCCACGATCCCCGTTGAAGTGTCTCATCCAGAAGCGGTGCTGCAAGACCACGACGTCGTCAAGGTCGCTCACCGTCCAACCGCGTCCCAGCGCCACGGGAACACCCAACACCTGGAAGTAGTTCTTTGTGCCTTGGGTCGCGAAGATCGGCTTCGTCTCGGTACCGTCGTTCCAATTGATCGCGGGTTCGTCGTTCTCGCCCACCACGCCTTCGAATACTCCGCTTTGGTTGAAGATCTCTACCACGCGCGGTTCCGCATGACTTCCTCCGCCTACCCGGATGTAGACCACGCGTTCGGCTTCGCGCACCGACGGTTGGCTCAGCAGGAATTCGACGGCGAGTGAAAACATCGCCGTGTTCACGCCGATCCCCAGCCCCAGCGACAACAGTGCGCTCAGCGCGAAGCCTTTGCTCCGCCACAGCCCGCGCGCCGCATACGAGAGGTCTCGCCACAAATTTTCAATCCCGTTAAACCGCCACGCATCGTAGATCTCTTCCTGAATCAGGCCGGCATTCCCCAAGGGAATTGTGCCGCCATTGACGCCGGCCATCTCCCGATGAAACTCCAACTCCGCCGCGAGATCCTGTTCGAGCCGGCCCCTCCGAGATAACTTTTTCCACCACTTTGCCATCACGACCCTACCTTGCCAGCACCCGGTCCACAGCCGACGAAAGCCGGCTCCACGTTTCCTGTTGCGCGGCAATCAGCTTTCGCCCCCGCCGCGTGATCTCATAAAATTTCGCCTTGCGATTGTTCTCCGAAACGCCCCACGATGAACTCACCGCGCCGTCCAATTCCAGCCGGTACAAGGCCGGATACAGCGATCCCTCTTCCACCTTCAGAACTTCATCCGACAGTAGATGGATCGTCTGCGCGATCGCGTAGCCATGCATCGGCCCGCGCCCCAGCGCATGCAATATCAAGAGCTCCAAGGTTCCTTGCAATAGAGCCGGCTGATCCGACTTGGCCATCCCGTTCTACGCCGTCCTTCCTATTCCCATCTAGGGGAAGAATGGCACGCCTTGCCCTAGATCGTCAAGGGGGCCAAATCGTGCGGGCACGCCCGGTGAAGATTACCGCTACACCAGTCGAAACAATTTCCCTATAATTGTTTTGGTAGTCTGGTGCTTGCGGTTCTTCCGCGGCTGGGCATCGAAGCGAGGCAACTATGCCGACGAACGAAGAAGGCGAGTTTGAACTAGTGCTGGGC